>JACRAO010000177.1 GCA_016213345.1 Bdellovibrio sp.
TTAGAGCTGTAGTTGGTTGCAGCTCAGATCGGGTTACAAAGTTTTATATCCCATTGGGTAAAGGTTTAGTAGGAGAAGTAGTAGAAACAAGGCAGCCTGTTATTTTTAATAAAATGGAAGATAACCACACTTATTTAAAATCTATTGAGGATGCAGTTGGATTTAAAGCAAAAAATGTCGCTGCAACGCCTATTGTGATACGTAGCAGAATTTTTGGAGTTATAGAACTTTTAAATAGAACTAGTGACGAGGGTTTTTCTCAGCAAGATATTGACTTTCTTGTTTATACAACCCAACTTGCAGCCAGAGCTATCGAAGCAAGACTTATCTTAAACTGGGCAATGCAAAATCAACCAATATCGCAACAAAAGGCGGCATGAGTACACAATCACTTTTTAAAATTATCAACCCAGATGTTTCAGAAGCAAATTCACTAATACAAAAATCAGAGCTTGATGAAATAAAAACAGGCTCAAAACAGGCCTCCAAAATACAGTTAAAGTATTTAATTCGCGCAATGATTAAACATGGTGCATCTGATTTACATCTAAAAACCAGTCGTGCACCAATCTATCGTATTAATGGGAAACTTATCCCGGCTAAACTATCCGAATTGCAAACTGAGCAAGTGAGATCTATTATTCTAAGCATATTATCCAAAAGACAAATGCGAGAACTAGAGGAAAAAAGACAAATTGATTTATCATTCGAAATAAAAGGTGCAGGAAGAATTCGTTGTAACATATATTTTCAAAGAGAAACTTTATCAGCTGCTTTAAGAATGATTCCGATAAAAATTCCAAGTTTAGACGAACTGGGCATTCCTCCTGTCATAAAAGAACTTTGTGAAATTCAGCGGGGTATGCTTCTTATTACAGGAGCAAGCGGCTCCGGAAAATCAACCACTTTAGCGGCTGTGATTCAATACCTAAATGAAAACTATCCATTGCACATTTTAACTATCGAGGATCCAATAGAATTTACATTTCAAGATATAAAGTCAATTATAACCCAAAGAGAAATTGGCTCGGACGCATTAAGTATGAAAGACGCTCTTACGGCTGGCCTAAGACAAGATCCAGATGTCATTGTTATTGGTGAAATGAGAGAGTTTGAGACCATTCAAGTAGCACTAACAGCGGCAGAAACCGGGCATCTTGTAATTTCAACTCTGCATACAAATGACGCAAAAAACACTATCGATCGTATTTTGGATGTTTTTCCTGTAGAAGCACAAAATCAAGTCCGTATCCAACTGGCATCAAGTCTTATTGGGGTTATTAGTCAACAACTTTTAACAAGATCTAATAACTCTGGACAAATTCCGGCCTGCGAAATCCTAGTAAATTCACCAACCATTCAGGAATGCATTCGAAATAATGAACGAAACCAAATCCCGGAAGTTATCGAAAATTCAAGTAATTACTATAAAATGCAATCTATGAACGTTGCTTTAGAAAAACTTGTTTCACAAAACCTAATCACTCAAGAAGAGGCATTAAAATCATCTCGCAATCATGCTGATTTAAAATTAAAACTCAGTGGTGTCACTCATCACGAAGCCGTTCCGCTGCAAACAATAACAAAAAAAATCATTTAAAAATTTTATTATTTCTAATATTGTTTACTTAATGTTGATTTTACCAGGTGTGCTTTTATTAATGTGTATCTTTGTTATGGTGTTTCAAGAAGAAATTTTTGTTTATTTATTCAAAGCTAAGCCATTTCAATATTTAGACACACATAAGATACTTCTCAAGCCTGCTAAAATTCTTGTTCTTTCAGTACCTGAGTATAAAGTTTTTGTAGTCAGAGGTTTTTTGCGCAATGGCTGTGTTTTTGTAAGTCAAGGAGCATTACTACAAGCTACACAATACGTGTTAGAAAAAGATCTCAAACACCTGGCACAAATATTAAGACTAAAAAAACTTGTTTTTAATGGCTTTTTTAGCCTGCTTAGCTTTTTCACATTAAAATTAGCCCCAAAACAATGGGTGTGGTGTATTTTTCATAAAAAAAGAACAAATAATTTGACTGTTTTTTCTTTTATTAGGTTTTCTATTGTTCTCATTATGTACAAATTTATTGGCTTTTTGGGTCGCCCATTTAACATTAATCCTAACCCCCTGAAACCAATAGTAAAATCTTTACATTTTCATCTTGAATCTCTCATTTGAGAAGGGTAAATAATAGTAAATGGATATGTCTACAAATTATACAAAGATTGATTTTACTACTTTTATTTTATCAATATCTTCTGCAGCCTATATGGGTTTAGGTTTTGGGCATGGTGATGAGAACACGAAACCTAAAATTAACTTAGAATTGGCCAAGCAAAACATTGATCTTTTGGAGCTCATTTCTGAAAAAACCAAGGGCAATCGAACACCAGAAGAAGATAGACTATTGGAACAACTGCTGTTTGAGACAAGAATGCGTTATGTAGAAATCAGTCAAAAACAGCAATAAATAATAACAAGAGGTCTTGTTTATGATTAAGAAATTAAAAAAACTGGAAGAATTTAAACTTTTATTTGCTGTTATTTTTTCTCTTTTAATGGCTATTTCTCTATGTGCTTACTTAACAAATCGGACTTTTGTTTTAAATAATAGCAATGCAAGTCAAAATATTTCTTCAACTGGGGCTTCTGGTCTAGAAGCTAATATTTTTGTTAAACCAGCAAAAAAAGTAGTGCCTTCTGTTGTTAATATTACTACTTTAACTACCATGAAATCTCCCTTTGGTTACGGGGGTCAGGAAGACTATAGAAAATTTTTTGAAGATTTTTTTAAACATTTTGGTGGTAGAGGATTTGGACCCGATGATGACGAAGAATACCCACAAAAACCACCAGCTCCAAAAAAGGGGCCAAAAGAACGCGGCGGGCCAAAGGCTATGGCCCTTGGAACTGGTTTTATTGTTGACGCCAGTGGTCTGATTTTGACAAATAATCATGTTGTTGCCGGGGTAGATGAAATCAAAATTCAGTTTACAGAAGAAACAGACGAGAAGCCAACCGCTGGAGAAGTCGTAGGTAGAGACACCGAACTTGATTTAGCGCTCATTAGAGTAAAAAGCAAAAAGCAGATGACCCCAGTAGCGCTAGGAGATTCTGATTCACTCGAAATTGGAGAATATGTTTTTGCGGTTGGTAATCCGTTTGGACAGGGACACACCGTTACACATGGTATTATTTCGGCTAAAGTTAGAAACTTACCTGGGTTTACGTTAGCAAACCACATACAAACTGACGCTCCAATCAACCCGGGCAACTCTGGTGGTCCTCTTTGCAATTTGATGGGCGAAGTTATTGGAATTAATAACGCTATTGACGCCAGGGCGCAGGGAATTGGTTTTGCAATCCCAATTAATTTGGTGAAAAAAGTTTTGCCACAATTAAAAACAAAGGGCTCAGTGAGTCGTGGTTATATTGGAGTGCAAATTATAGAATTAACTCCAGAAATTTCGAAAAAACTAGGATTATCAAAGGATTTACAAGCGCCGTTAGTGGCTGATGTTTATTCAAACGGACCAGCTGATGAGGCCGGTATTAAGCCTTATGATGTGATTATTGAATTTAATAATAAAACCGTAAAAACTCAGTCTGAACTTATTGCCGAAGTAACATCAGTTCCTGTAGGAAGCCAAGCAAGTATAAAAATAAACCGCAGTGGTGAAGTAAAGGAATTTAAAATCAAAATAGCTGAACGGCCCAACGCTGAAAAACTTGCAGAAAAAGACAAGCAACCCAAGAAAAAGGGGGGGCCAACTCGACTGGATATGGGGATGGAACTAGAAGATGTTTCTAAAAAATTAGCTAAGGAATTTGAATTACCTGAAAAACTACAAGGCGCTATTGTAACTCATATTGAGAGTGGTTCGCCTGCTGAAAAAGCGGGTTTAGCGAGAGGAGATGCAATTGTGGAGGTTGATCAAAAGCCAGTGAAGGACGTAGAGTCTTTTTATGCTATTGTAAAAGACAAGAAAAGTTACCTTTTAAGGGTTCGTCGTAGTGACTCTCGTGGTCGAGAAGGGTACTCGGTTATTATTTTGGATTTAAAACAGGATTAATGCTTGTTTGAAATATTTCCATAACTAAAGTATAATAAGAAAAAGGTAGGGTACTTCTGATTAAAAGATAATGCCCTGAGTTAATGCTGTTACACAAGGAACTTTCATATGGAAA
>JACRAO010000019.1 GCA_016213345.1 Bdellovibrio sp.
AACTTAAACTAATTAGCTTGTTAACTTGAGATTTACAATCAGGGCATTCTTGAAGTGGAGGATCAGAAAATTTCTGCATAATTTCATGTACTTTCTTACATGTCAGACACTCATACTCATACACAGGCATTGCTTAAGGCTCCTCTACTATAAGAGATGTGTACTAGTCTATTTTTGTCAAGTCACATGAAAATAAAGAATTATCTTTTTCTCTTAATTTTTGTTGTCTTAGTGTGTTCTTTTTTTGTTTTAATAGCCGCTTGTGCTGCTGCGAGCCTGGCTATTGGTACCCTGAATGGTGAGCAACTGACATAGTCCAATCCAAGCTTGTGACAAAACTCAACCGAAGCCGGTTCTCCACCGTGTTCCCCACAAATGCCGATTTTTAATGCTGGAGCACTTTGTCTGCCATCATGGATTGCGATGTCCATAAGCCTTCCAACTCCAAAAGGATCAAGAGTCGCAAAAGGATCTTTTTCATAGATTTTTGCGTCTATATAATCTTTTAAAAACATTCCCGAATCATCTCTTGATAATCCATAAGTTGTCTGAGTTAAATCATTAGTACCAAAACTAAAAAAATCAGCATAACAAGCAATTTCTTTTGCTGTAACGGCGGCTCGTGGTAATTCAATCATTGTACCTATGAGATAATCAATCTGTAATTTTTTTCCTACTTTCATGGAATGCTGATTCAAAGTTTTTTCAATTTCGGTTTCACAATACTCTCTAACAAATTTCAATTCTCTAAAATCACCTACAAGCGGGATCATAATCTCCGGAGTGATTTTAAATCCTTCTTCTAGCACCAACTCGCACACGGCTTCCATAATTGCACGAACTTGAGTTTTATAAATCTCAGGATAACTAATACCCAATCGACATCCTCTGTGACCTAACATTGGGTTAAATTCATGCAGTGATTCTGCTTTTCGTTTTAGTCTTTCATACGACACTTCGATTTTTGCTGCTAATTCCCTTAGCTCCTCATCTTTTTGTGGTATAAATTCGTGCAGTGGAGGATCTAAAAGGCGAATTGTAACCGGCAGTCCTTTCATCTCCCTAAAAATGCCTTTAAAGTCACTCTTTTGCATTGGTAAAATTTTTGCTAACGCTCGTTCCCTGCCTTCGATTCCTTCAGCCAGAATCATCTCTCTAACAGCATCAATGCGATCTGTTTCAAAAAACATATGCTCCGTTCGGCAAAGCCCGATTCCTTCAGCCCCAAACCTTCTTGCTGTTTTAGCATCTAGCGGAGTATCCGCATTGGCTCTAACGCCCATTGTTCTATATAGATCCACCCAGTTCATGAGTTCTTGAAAATACTTGTTCATGGTAGCGGCTATTGTAGGGACCGTGCCCTCGATAACTTCGCCGGTGCTCCCGTCCAATGTTATGTTATCTCCCTCATTAAAGGTCTGGGAGCCTACAGTCATTTCTTTCCTGTCGTAGCTAATTTTAATTGAACCGCATCCCGACACACAACATTTGCCCATGCCTCTTGCAACCACGGCAGCATGCGAGGTCATACCACCTCGTGCCGTCAAAATTCCTTCTGCTACGCTCATGCCATGTATATCTTCTGGTGAGGTTTCAATGCGAACCAAAATTACTTTCCGTCCTAAATCTTTAGCCCATTTTTCGGCAGTATCAGGATCAAAAACAATTTGTCCACTTACCGCACCCGGTGATGCTGGTAAGCCCTTACATAAGACATGCTTTTGTGCTTTGGGATCTAAACATGGGTGCAAGAGCTGGTCCAATTGTTCTGGCTGAATCCTCAAAAGCGCTTCGTCTTTGGTGATAAGTTTTTCTGTAATCATGTCGGTAGCGATCTTAAGAGCTGCTAGAGCAGTTCTTTTCCCGGTTCTTGTTTGAAGCATGTAAAGTTTGCTGCGTTCGATAGTAAACTCTACATCTTGCATGTCCCTATAGTGTTTTTCTAGTTTTTGATACACTCCAACTAATTCCTTGTATGCCTTAGGCATTATTTGCTCGAGTGTTGTAAAATTATCATTAGGAGAACTTTGTTTAGATGCCTCATTAATTGGTTGGGGTGTGCGAATTCCAGCCACAACATCTTCGCCCTGGGCATTTGTTAAATATTCTCCAAAAAACTTTTTTTCTCCAGTTGACGGATCACGTGTAAAAGCTACACCAGTAGCACAATCATCACCCATGTTCCCAAAGACCATTGCTTGTATATTGACAGCAGTGCCCCAGCTTTCAGGGATTTCGTGGATTTTTCGATACGTGATTGCTCTAGGACTCATCCACGAACCAAACACTGCACCAATGGCACCCCAAAGCTGATCCCATGGGTTTTCAGGAAAAATTTTGCCCTGTGTTCTAACTAGTTGTTTGTATTGTTTAACAAGTTCTTGCAAATCTTCTACAGAAAGTGCCGTATCTGACTCAACCCTGCGAGCTTGTTTTAAAGTATCTAGTATTGCTTCGAAGTGGTTTGAGTGAATACCCAGCACAACGTCAGAATACATGCTAACAAAACGGCGATAACTGTCGTAGCTAAAGCGCTGGTCTTTAGATTCGTCAATAAGCCCCTGTATGGTTTCGTCATTTAGTCCTAAATTCAAAACAGTATCCATCATGCCCGGCATAGACGCTCTGGCGCCAGATCTAACCGAAACTAGTAGAGGACTTTTGTGGCCGCCAAATTTTCGATTCATTAGTTTTTCGACTCTGTTTAAAGCCACTTTTACCTGCTGTTCTAAATTTTTTGGATAAGTTTTTTCTGTTTTGTAATAAAACTCACAAACTACTGTTGTAATTGTAAAGCCCGGAGGAACTGGGAGTCCAAGTTTAGTCATGCCATGTAGATTGGCTCCTTTTCCACCTAAAAGGGCCTTCATGGCTTCGTTACCATCAGCTTTTTTGCCACCAAAAAAATAAACTAATTTACCAGATAAAGCTTTTATTAAAACTGAGTCTTTTTTAGTTTCCCCAGTTTTTAATTTTTTCTTCAATAATGTAGGCGAGGTTTTCAGCCGGGAATCGTTCTTGGACCATGTTGTCTCTGTACCGGAGGGTGACTGTGTGATTTGTGAGTGTGTCATAATCTATAGTTACTCCAAATGGGGTACCGATTTCATCTTGGCGACGGTATCGTTTACCAATTGATCCCGCAGTATCGGTAGTTACACGGAATCGCTTTTTTAATTCGCCATAAATCCTATTTGAATATTCGCAGAGTTCTGCCTTTTTCATCAAGGGAAAAATACCAACTTTATAAGGTGCCAGTATTGGATGCAGCGCTAACCATACGCGTTCTCCATCAAAACGATAGGCGTCAGATAATACGACAAGTGCAGTCCGATCACAACCGGCAGAAGTTTCAATAATGTATGGAATATATCGTTCTTTGGTTTCTTCATCAAAATATTCTAATTTTTTACCACTAAATTTTTGGTGCCGCGACAAATCAAAGTCAGTTCTGTTGTGTATTCCCTCAAGCTCTTGCCAACCGAACGGAAACTCATACTCAATATCAAAAGCTGCTTTTGCATAGTGTGCAAGTTCTCCTGGTCCGTGTGCATGAAACTGTAACTTGTTTTTTCTGATTCCAATGCCGCAGTGCCATTGAAAACGCAGTTCTTTCCATTTTTCAAATTGCTCAGTATCAGTTCCTGGTTTTACAAAAAATTGCATTTCCATTTGTTCAAACTCTCGGGTCCTAAAAATAAAATTACCTGGCGTTATTTCGTTTCTAAACGCTTTGCCGATTTGTGCTATTCCAAAGGGGATTTTTTGTCTTGCCGATTGCAATATATTGATAAAATTTACGTAAATTCCCTGAGCCGTTTCGGGTCTTAGGTAGATAGCAGCGGCTTGATCTTCTATTGGCCCCATAAAAGTTTTAAACATGAGATTAAAAAGCCTGGACTCAGTTAGTTCTCCTCCGCACTCTGGGCATTTTTTTGCTGATGGTTCTAGTTTGTCAGCTCTAAAACGCGTTTTGCATTTTTTGCAATCCACCAGTGGATCCACAAATCCGTCTACGTGACCAGAAGCTTCCCAGACTTTTGGGTGCATAAGAATGGCGGCGTCTATTCCCTCAATGTCTTCGCGGTCTGTCATGCTGCGCCACCAGAGTTCTTTGATTGTTCTTTTTAGTTCAACACCCAGTGGACCGTAATCCCAGCAGGCATTGATGCCACCATAAATTTCGCTAGAAGGAAAAATAAACCCCCTGCGTTTACACAGAGAAACAAGATCATTTGTGTCTTTTAAATCTTGAGTGTTCATTTTAACACTGTATATTAATCATAAGAGGTGCGCAAATGAAAGGATTTTTGTATTTTGTAAAGTCTGTTGCTGTTTTTTTGTTTTTCGTTACTTTAGCTGATGCAAAAGACCTGCGTTTGAGACTAACTTCTGATCCAGTTACGCTAGATTGGAATTTAGCCAGAAGCTCGCATGAAACACACATCATAATGAATTTCATGGAAGGCTTGGTAGAGGTGGGACAAGATCTAAACCCCATCCCTGCTCTTGCGCTTAAGTGGGAAATTTCATCTGATAATAAAATATATACTTTTCATATTCGGCCTAATGTGGTTTGGTCTGACGGAAAAAAACTTAGCGCATCTGATTTTAAAAATTCGTGGTTAAGATTGCTTGATCCTAAAAGTAAGTCAAATTATGCAAACTTTTTATTTGATATTGAAAATGCAGAAGAGTTTTATAAAGGAAAGATAAAAAATCCAGATCAAGTTGGTATTCGTGCTAAGAGTGATTTATTGTTGGAAGTAAGACTGAAAAATCCAGTTCATTATTTTTTGTATTTGCCTTCTTTTTGGGTAACTTTTCCTATTCGTTTGGATGTTATAAAAAAATATGGGAAAAACTGGTTTTTGCCCGGGCATGTAGTAACTTTGGGTCCATATTTGCTGGACGGTTGGGAAAAAAATAAATTTATATTGCTTAAAAAAAATTCTCTATATTATCGATCTGAGGTTTTTAATGCTAATACACCAGAAAAAGTGACATTTATGATCGAACCAGATGATCAAAAAGCAAGGACTTTATTTGAACAATCAAAGGTAGATGTGTTTTTAGATGCAACCACGCAGGATTTGATAAATAAAAATCCTAAAACAAAGATTTTGCAGTTTCCGTATTTGGCAACTTATTACTTGGGCTTTCAGGTTGGTGTTGGGCCAATAAAAGATTTAGATGTAAGAAAGGCCATTGCTTGTTCGATAGATACGCATCAAATTCCATCTATATTGCAAGGAGGGCAAATCGAAGCAACAGGGTGGATTCCACAAGAATTATTGGCAGAGTTACAAGGAAATAGAATGCCCTTAAATTGTACATTATTTGATGCTAAGGCAAGTCTATCTAAGGCTGGGTATCCTGAGGGCAAGGGGTTTCCTGTCTTAAATTTATTTATAGAAAAATTTGATGGTGCCAGTTTGTTAGCACAGGAAATTCAAAAAAGCTTAAAAGAAAAACTTGGTATTAAAATTCAGACTCAAATCACAACTCAGACTAAATTTTTGAAAGCAACTAGGTCAAATCAGGCTGGGCTTTTTATTACACATTGGGGTGCTGATTTTCCTGATCCGGCTAATTTTTTTGAGTTATTTTTGTCTGACAACAACGCCAATCTTACGTTTTGGAAAAAACAAGAGTATGACCAGAAAGTGAAAGCAGCAAGACAAACGTTGCAGCAAAAAGAACGGTTTGTTTTATTTGATGAGGCAGAAAAAATTCTTATTCAAAAAGAGTTTGTAATTTTGCCTTTATTTTATAGAAAAAATACGGTTTTAGTTCATGACCATATCAAATCCTTTAGTGTGACCCCTCTTAATTATTTATTTTTTAAGAATGTAGTTTTGAATTAATATGGAGCAATAGGTATATGTCAACAAAAATGTGGGTTATCATATTTCCGATATTGTTTTGGGCTATTCTTTTTTATTTTGGGTTTCCACCGCCAAATATTGACGATCTTTTTTTTACAGGCACCGCTATTCAACTTGTTAAAGACGGTAGATTTTTCAATCCACTACTTAGTAACTGGACTCCATTTGCAAAAGAAGCATTTTTCTTTCAGCCCCCGTTTCATTCTTGTGTGCTTGCACTATGGCTATATGTTTTTGGCATTAGCACTAAGAGCATCTTGGCTTTTCAGGCAGTTTGCTATTCTGTCATTTCTGTTTTTTCAGGATTATTGTTAAATCATTTCCAGTTCAAAAGAGTGTTAATTTATTGCAGTACTATTTTTTTATTTGGTTGGATGATCAACCGTGGATTTCGGCAAGATGGGCTTGGATTTGCTTTCTTGGCAGTAGGACTTTGGTTTTTAATTAAAGACACATATCTCCGATACTTTGCCGGATTTTCATTTTTAGGAGGAGCTCTATTGACGGCTCCGCTGACAATCGCGTATGCACTGCCATTGTGCTTAATATTACTTTATAAAAACATGTCTCTTATGAAAAAAAAGACTAAATTTCATTATCTTCAAAAAAGATTTGGCTGTTTTATTTTGGCTGTTTTTTTTGTTTTAATTTTATTTTCGCTTTCTGTTGATTTTAGGGTGAGTAAGTTTTTAGATATTTTTTTCTGGCATGCTTCAACCAGAAAAGTACAAGTGACACAGATGGGTTCATTTTTTATTTACTTAATTACGCATGGCAAGGATCTTTTTATTTTAGGTCAAGGGTATATTTTATTGGGAGTACTCTTGTTTACTTTCTTTTTTAAAATTAATAAAATCGAAGAAAAAGTGAAAATTTTAGGTATGGGTCTGCTTGTGGGTCTAATTCTTCATATATTTTTCTATTTGGACGTTCTCTACGGAGCGCTTTTTTTCTTTGCCTGGTTAACCAATGCGCTTTTTTTAATATATTTACCGTTTAGTAAAAAAATAAAACGATGGTTAGTGATTTATGCTGTTTTTGCTTTTTTATCCACTCAAAGCACCATGATTGTGTCATGGGTGGGAAAGGTTCCAGACCCAGATCCAAAAATATTTCAGACAATCAAAGCTCAGGCGTTAGAAATAAAAGATAAAAAACTAGTGATTGACGAAATCGTAGGACGATATGTTTTTGATTTCAGATTTCCAGAAAATACAGTTAATTGGAATTTTCTTGGACCCGCGCCGCGTCATTGGCCCACTAGTATAAGTCAAAAAACGTCTGATTCTGTCTGGATTATTGCAAAAGCAAAGTCCTTAGTTTGTGACGGACTGCCCAATGTTTCACTTGTGCATTTATTTGGTCGAACATTCGGTTCAATTGCTGCGGAGCCAAAGGAAATTCTTTTTATTAAATAACGCAACTAGTAAATCCCGATGTCTTTTTAGAGGGAGTTACTATGTCTGTGGTTATTATTACTGGTTCTTCTGGATTAATCGGCAGTGAAACGGTTAGATATTTTCATAGCCATGGATTGGATGTTGTTGGGATTGACAATAATCTTAGACAATATTTTTTTGGCAAAGACGGCTCAGTTGAGTGGAATACACTCAAATTAAAAAAAGAATTAAATAATTTTACTCACCATAATGTAGACGTAAGAAATAACGAAGCTGTTTTTGATATTTTTAATCAATATGGAAAAAACATACAAGCCGTGATTCACACAGCAGCACAGCCCAGTCACGATTGGGCAGCAAGGGAGCCGTTTACAGATTTTTCTGTAAACGCTACTGCAACTTTGGTTTTATTAGAAGCCACTAGAAAATTTTGTCCAGATTCAGTTTTCATTTTTACTTCTACAAATAAAGTCTATGGAGATACGCCAAATCATCTGCCATTAGTAGAAAAACCAACTCGTTTTGAAATCGATGAAAATCACCCTTATTCTAAATATGGAATAGACGAAAAAATGTCAATTGATCAGACAAAACACAGTATATTTGGTGCGAGCAAGGTTGCTGCCGACGTTTTAGCACAGGAGTATGGTAAGTATTTTGGATTAAAAACTGTAGTTTTTAGAGGTGGATGCTTGACCGGGCCAGCTCATTCGGGAGCAGAGCTGCATGGTTTTTTGGCTTATTTGGTAAAATGCACTATTACAAATAAAGATTATACTATCTATGGATACAAGGGAAAACAAGTTAGAGACAATATCCATTCTCGTGATTTGGTAAACGCATTTTGGTGTTTTTTTAAAAATCCGAAAGCTGGCGAAGTTTATAATATGGGTGGTTCTAGGTTTAGTCATTGCTCTGTATTAGAGGCCATAGGGTTGATTAGAGAGCTTTCTGGTTTTGAACTAAAATATAAAATA
>JACRAO010000178.1 GCA_016213345.1 Bdellovibrio sp.
CGTGGTCAATAATCAATGTTTGACCATAACCCGGTTTTGTGTCAGAAAACAACACAATCCCATCGGCCGGGGACCAAATTTTTGTGCCTATATAATTAGCAATATCTAAGCCTTCGTGCATTTTTGCCGAACCACCGTATGGAGATCTTCGGACTCCAAACCCTGAGGTAAAATATCCAATTGATGGTTTACGGGTGGGTAAGGCTGATAAAAAGGCTTTTTTATCGGCTAAAAGTTCATATTGGTCTTGTAAAACCTGTTCTAATCCAATGCTTTCTTGCTTTACTTTTAAAAACCAGGTGTCAAATTCCGGCTCTGCCAGGTTCTGAGATTGGTTTTCAGATTGGTCAGTAGTAGTTTTTGTAAGCTCAATGTTGGTGGATGCATCAGGTAGTTTGATTTGTAAATTTTTATTGTCATACGAAGCGTGATCTTCGATATTTGTAATCATCTTAAGTCTGGTAGAGAAAGTCTTAATGCGATCCAATGTGTTATCAATTGTATTCATTTTGCTTTTGTAGAGTTGTACTTGCTGGCGGAGGCGAAGGTTTTCGGTTTTAAGTTCTTTATTTAAGTGGATTTCACTCATTACGTACCAATAGTCATAGACCATCAGAAAAATAAGCACACATAAAAATAAAGCACCCAGTATGGAACCTCTAAAGAGCCAGCTAGGTACGATGATTTTCTTTACCTTTGATGTTTTCTCCGGGACTATCAAAATAGTATAAAAACGATTAGTGTTCATAACCTAATACCTTAATTAAAATAACAGAGACATTATCTTCGCCTCCATGTGCATTAGCTATATCAATTAAGCTTTGGTTGGCTTTGTCTAAATTATCTTCTTCAAATAAGTCTTTTTGCACGATTTCTAAAATTTGGCTATCCTCAACTTGTGCACTTAGCCCGTCTGTGCATATTAAGAAAACATCGCCAACTGATACGTTTGTTTCATATAGATCGACCATTAAATGTGGTTCAAAGCCAACAGAGCGTGTAATGACATTTTTTGATTTGTCGGTTCTTAGTTGTTCTCGAGTAATTAGTCCGGCTCTTAATTTTTCTTGAACTAGTGAGTGATCCTTTGTGAGTTGCCAAATACATTGTGGACGAAAAAAATAACAACGGCTATCCCCAACGTTTCCAATTATAAGTTTTTGATTATTAAAAAGTAACATGACTGTTGTAGTGCCCATGCCCTGCAGTTCAATGTCTTCGGTCGATCGCTGATAAATAGCCAGATTGGCAGCACGAATAGAGTTTTGTACAAGTTCATTTGGATTCATCATGTCTGGTAAATCTTGTTTTTCATTAATTGTATTTGTAAAATATTCTGACACACATTGTACAACAAGTTTGCTAGCTATCTCCCCGCCTGAGTGTCCGCCCATTCCATCAGCAAGTAAAAATAAACCGTGGTCTGGTAATACAAAACCACTATCCTGGTTTTGTTGCCTTTTAAGGCCAATATTTGTATTAAAGTTATACTGAAACTTCATCGTCAAGTTCCACCTATTGAAACTGCTTTTACACTAAAAGACGTAGCTCCAATAGGGCCAAAAAATTTTAGATCATTTCCTATGTCTTCGATTTGGTTAAGCAGGGTTAATAAATTGCCTGAAACTGCAAAACCTTTTATTGGCCAGAGTATTTTTCCGTTTTCAATAAGAAAGCCAGAGGCTCCTAATGAGAAATCTCCGGTAATGGGATTGGCAGTATGTAAGCCCATGAGATCTGTTATTAGTACACCTTTGTGTATTGATGCACAAAGGTCTTTTGATGATTTGTTACCGGATTTGAAATAAATATTTGTACTTTGGATTTTAGGAGGTGATTTGAGTGCGCGAAAAGAGTTGCCTGTGGGTTTGACTTTATTTTTCATAGCGTAATAAAGATTATTCAAAGTGCTATTGAGTGTTCCGTCTTTAATGAGCTCTTTTGTCTGTGTGCACACACCCTCATCATCAAAGGGTACTGAAGCATATCCGTCGGATAAAAGTGGGTTGTCAAAGATGGTTAACTTACTAGAGAAAACGTGGTCTTTGAGTTTTTTAGTGTTAAATAAGCTTTTACCTTTAAAAATTTCTTCTTCAGAAAAGCTAGCAGCTAAGAGTTCTAATAGTTCAGCGCTGGCTTGATTTTCAAACACGGCAGCGCATTGCAATGTTGGAGCATTTTTGGCTCCTAATAGTCGTGTTGCATTTTGAGCAGCTTGGGTGGCGACTTTCGAAATATCTAGTTTATTTAAAGTCGTCGAAAATTCTGAATCAAAGCCAATTTGACTGTCTCCCCGATCTTCGGCTTTACATGTCATTTGAGCTGTATACATTGTTTTTTTGTATGAGATTTGATTTTGTTCCTGGTCCATCATATGGGTTTCGAATTCGTTTTCTGATATGCTGGCAGATCGGATACCCTTAATACGTGAGTCTGTTTTTTTGCATTGTAACTCAAGTTGTTTTGCAAGTTCAATTTTTTGAGCGAGTGGAGTTTTTAGTCCTTCTAGATCATAAGATAAAAAGTTAGGGTATTGTGTATTTTTAAATATATTAAAATCCATGCTGTCTTCGGGCATGGTTTTGGCTACTGCAAGTGCAGTATTAAG
>JACRAO010000180.1 GCA_016213345.1 Bdellovibrio sp.
TTGTACAGATTTGTTTTTGAATAAAAAATATTTTCAATCATCTCTAATGCTTCTTGTATTTTTAGACTGCGTCCTGTTAATTGGGAAGAAGGCCACTTAGCATGGGGCAATGCTTTGCCTGTGTTCCCTGCTAATAAACTAGCGCAACTCTCCCCTAAATCGAAATCCCATTCGGCAGATAAAACAATGCTAGACCAAAATAAGCTAAAACAAACCAATAAAAACCTCATAGCGCAGATGGTTTATATCATTAATGATGTTTATATACAACAAATATTTAGTTTTAGGTTTTGGGAGTTGCAGTATCGGTTTGGAGTTTCAGTCCAATTTGGTGCCATTTTATTCACACTATGCAAAGTGTGCGAAACTGACCTCTGAAAACTAAACTGAAACTGAATGATTTTGCCACTGAGCCGATAACTTACGCTTTGACTTTTTCTTAGATATTGTGTCACATTGTATAGATGCAAACTCAATCGAATCCAACTGAAATCAAATTATCTAACGGTATTCCAGTAATTTTACAACACTCAGATAGTTCAGTAGCTGCCACTTATTGGTGGATCAAAGTCGGCAGTGCAGATGAACAAAAAGGAGAAGAAGGGTTTGCGCATTTTTTAGAACACATGTTATTTAAAGACGCCACAGCAAAAGAAATGGGTATGCCTTCGAGTGGTAAAACTGCCCGCGCAATCGAGTCCTTGGGTGGCGACATAAATGCATTTACCTCCTTTGACCAAACTGTTTATCATGTCACTTGTGCCGAAGAACACTGGGAAAAAATTTTGCATGTTTTTGGAGAGATGTCATTGCCACCACAGTTTTTAAAAGAAGACTTTCAACGGGAGCGTGAAATTATTTTAGAAGAACTACGCAAAAATGAAGATCACCCTGGGAGACAACTTTTTCAGACATTATTTCAGGCCACATACTCTACTCATCCATACGGAAGGCCAGTGATTGGTTTCGAAAAGACCTTAAAACTGGCAACTGTAAAAAAATTAGAAGCTTTTTATCAAGAGCATTATATCCCAGAAAACATGGGACTTATCCTTGTAGGGCCTTATGAAGATCAAAAAGATTTTAGAAAAAAAGAAATTTTAAAGCTTTTAGAAAAATTTTTTGGAAAAAGAAAATCAAATAAAAGTACTTTGACTAAACCTTTTAACAGACCACAAGAAAGAGAATTTACAAAAGAAGCATATTTGGTAAAAAAACTTTTTAGCGTAAATACTCCGTCTGTGGCACTGTCTTTTCGTGTACCTAATATTAAACACGAAGATATTCCAACCTTGGATTTGATCTCTGGTGTTTTATCTTTAGGAGAGCTCTCCAAACTTTATCAAAAACTTTTTTATCAAACCGCATTGGCAACTGATATAAGCGGAGGACTTTATGTTCCCAACGACCCGGGCATGATGTTTTTTCAAATGGAAACTGAAAATACATCAAAATTACTGTCATTGATGAAAGAGACACTAAACGAACTTAAAAAACTTGCTGAAGATGGTCCCTCTAAAGATGAACTGGATCGTGTAATTATAGCAACTGAGAGCGAAAAACTGTATTCAACCCAAACTGTGGACTCATTGGCCAGTAGATTTGGTTTTTTAAAATTTGTTCTAAATGATCTAAATTATGACCATTGGTATATAGATCAACTCAAACAAGTCGAAGCAAAGCAGTTTAAAGACACGTTAAAAAAATATTTTATTTCTCAACGCATGAGTGGAGTTTTTTTATTGCCTAAAGCTGAAAATACTTTCGAATTATCAGAAATTCAGAAACTTATTAAAGAAACGCTTTGGCACAAAAGTGTTGATAGCGTTTCGGTAAAAACTTCAAAATCACAGCATAAATCACAGCATTATGACACTAAACGAAAACTGCCAGAGCTCATAAAAACATCTTCTGGTATTAAACTTTTATTTCAAGAAAAACCACTTTCTCAGGTGATAAGCATTCAAGCAGCAGTACTGGGTGGACTAAGGTTAGAGATAGGAAGTCCATTAGAAAATAAAGCAACAGATTGGGGCGTTAGTCATTTGATGTCTTTGACATGGGCAAAGGGGACACAGTCAAAAAATGCAAGAGAGATTTCGTCACTTGTCGAAGGGCATGCTGCTGGTTTAGATGGATTTTCTGGAAGAAATACGGTTGGTTTAAGTCTCACTTGTTTATCAAGAGACTGGCAGATTCTATCACCTTTATTTACGGAGATTTTAATACACCCGACTTTTCCTGAAGATGAGCTTGTGCATTACCGTAGATTTACAGAAGAGGAGATTCGTTCAATCGATGATCATTCGAGCCAGCTGTGCTCAAAACAGTTTTTAGAAACACTATATGAAACACATCCATATGGCTACTGGGCTACTGGATCGTTAGAAAGTGTTTCAAAGCTGAGTCACCAGAAACTCAGTTTGTTTCATAAAGCCTGGGTAACTCCAGAGAGACTGGTGATATCAATAGTAGGAGCTATTTCCAGAGCAGAAATAGAAACTTGGTTGGCTAAACTAGAAACGGAGTTTTCAAAAATTTCTGAACTCACTAACAAAGTAGTGCTCCCACAAAACTTACCAGAAGAAAATTTATTGACCTCTCCTCGTTGGGTAGAAAAAAAAATGGGCAGAGAACAGTGCCATATTTTAGTGGGGGGACTTGGCATACCAATGCTTTCAAAGGATAGACATGCTTTACGTATTTTGCAAACTGTATTGGGCGGACAGAGTGGTAGATTGTTTTTAGAGCTTAGAGAAAAACAAAGCCTAGCCTATTCAGTTAATTCAGTTAGTTTCGAAGGTATCGAAAAGGGTTATATTGGCACTTATCTTGCGTGTGCACCAGAAAAACAGGAGCAAGCCACGCGTAGTATTAAAGAAGTTTTAAAAAAAATCGCTCAAAAAGGACCTAGTGAGAAGGAGCTAGACCGGGCAATCCAGTACTTTTTGGGAAAAAAAGCAATGGAGTTACAAAGTGACTCTGCTTTAGCGTCCTATTACTGTTTACAGACGTTATATGAACTTTCGATCGAAGAAGATATAAATTTATCTAATACTTTAAAAAAAATAAAAACTCAGGACCTAAAAAAAGTTTGTGAAAAATATCTTGTAGAACCTTATATGGTTACAAGTGTGGTGAGTTAAATGTTTAAAGAATTTATATTTTCCTTTGTAGGGATCTTTGTAGCTCTTGATGTTGTAGGTGCTATTCCATTTTTTATTTCTCTTTCACATAAAATGAATTCAAGCGAGCAAAAAAAGAATATTGACCAATCCATGGTTGTGGCGCTCATAGTGGCGCTTGTTTTTGTTTTTTTGGGGAATCTTATTTTTAAATTTTTAGGAATTCAGATTTTTGATTTTAAAA
>JACRAO010000179.1 GCA_016213345.1 Bdellovibrio sp.
AAAACCAAACAAAGCTTCTAAGAAAACCGTACTGATAATGCCAAATCCTGAATATCCCCACACTAGGGCTTCACCAGGCCTCACATACCCAGTACTTATTAGAGACGGAAATAAAGCCATAGAAATAACCAATGCTAAAAAAATCTTTATTAATTGAGGAACAAAATAATCTCCCACAATCGGCATAACAGAAATAAGAACGCTGAATCGCACAAGAACTGCAAAAAAAGTCAACAGATCTTCTTGTGACCACGAAATCAAGCTCATTGTTTAACCCACTCTCCTGCATTTCCTATTAGATCAATTGCGTAATTTTGGATAATTTCTAACATCCACGGAGCCATAATAACCAAAACAACAACCACAGCTATAATTTTTGGGATAAACGTAAGTGTTGCTTCATTGATTTGAGTAATTGCTTGCAATACACTAACCAGAATACCAATACTCATTGCTGCAATAAGCATTGGACCAGCTAAATACATCGTTGTTTTAATAGCCTCCCATCCAATTGAAATAATCATTTCTTCATTCATGATCGTCTCCAAAATAATTAGCTAAAACTTTTTACCAAGCTGCCTACTATGAGTTCCCACCCGTCAACTAAAACAAATAAAAGTAGTTTAAAAGGTAATGAAATTAGAACTGGAGGTAGCATCATCATTCCCATTGCCATAAGAACACTTGCCACCACCATATCTAAAACTAGAAATGGCAAATAAAGCATAAATCCAATTTGAAATGCAGTCTTTAACTCGCTAATTACAAAAGATGGAATTAAAACATAAGTTGAAACATCATGTGATGTTTGTGGTTTTTCTTCTTTAGAAAGCGACAGAAATAGTTCCAAATCTTTTTCCCTTGTTTGTTTTAGCATAAATTCACGCAATGGAGTTTCGGCATTTTGAAATGCTAATTTTTGATCAATCTTTTCATTCAAATACGGCTCAACAGCTGTAGCATTGATAGCCTTCCAGGTAGGAGCCATGATAAAAAGAGACAAAAAAAGTGATAATCCAACAATAACCTGATTAGGCGGCATTTGTTGTGTCCCAAGCGCTTGTCTTAGAAAGCTAAGAACCACGACAATTCTTGTAAAAGATGTCATCATTATCAAAATCGCAGGTGCCAAGGATAAAACAGTGAGCAAAATGACAATTCTTAAAACTGATACAATGTCAGCAGGTTTTGTTGTATGTTGAAAAGACAAACTGAGAGACGGTAAAGTCAAACCAGAAGTGCCTGGGGTATATGTACCACCCCCCTTAGCTTCTGCAAAACAAAGCGAGGAAAAAGTAATTATTACTAAAAACAAACAAGTTATAGCTTTCAACCACCTCATAATGGTTTCAATCCCTCGATTTTACTTCTGATTTCTGATCTAATACTTGGTTTGGTTGTTTCTTTCCCGAGAAGATCAAAAAACATGGGAGCATCTGCTGATTGTGCACCAAGGCCCATTTTGGGTTCACTTTCCTGCAACACTTGTTCATTGTATTCCATATCATTTAACTGAGAAATAAGTTGTATAGATTCTTGCGAAACGCCCAAAACCAAAAGTTTACCTGCAATTCTCACTACCAAAATACTTTTCTTTGGGCCTAAATAATGATTTGCCACAACTTCGATCCACTTCTCATTGCCTAATCCAAGGCCTAATCCAAGTGGTGAAGCTATTTTTTTAATCAACTGGCGAAATGGAGACCCCACAGTATCTTTTTGTCGATTTATTTTTTTAAATAATCTTTGCAGCAACAATACAACACATCCAAACATAAGCACCATGCCAAGGAGAATTGCAAAAACTTTATATGGAGATACGACACTTTTTGAAGCAACTTGGCGTAGTGGTTTTTGTATTTCATGTTTTTCTTGTGTTACTTTTTTTAGCACATTTGCGATGAGTAATTTTTCTTCTAAAGCCACTTTGTCATCTAGTTGAGTTGGTTGAATTGCCTGAGATGGCTGAACTGGTTTAGACATCACTTGCTCGCTTGCAGAAGACACGCTAGCCAGAGTATCTTTTTTCATATCCTTAAGTTCAAGATTCAAAATTTTTCCATTTAGCTTGATCTGAAACCTGTTTTGCAATTTTTCTGCTAAACCTTTTACTGTAAATCTGCATCGCACTTGCTCTGGCGTATATTGATACGAAAACACTTTGACCAGTTCTTTTCCTGGAATACGAATAATTTTTGCTGGATATACAGACACTTGCGTTAAAGTCACTTGAATAATATCTTTAAAAAACTCCACTTGTGCTTGTTTTTTTGAGATTATTTTATCAAAGTGTAAATCCACATGATTGCCATCCTTGATTTCTATTTGCACCAGGTTTGTGATTGCTAAAACAGAGGCAGGAAATGCAATAAAAACAACCAACACAGTAAAAAATATTTTTAGTCTCATTCTACTCCCGCTACTTCCGTTTGGATCATATTATTTCAATTGTTCTATCCGTTCCACTGGTGACAAAATATCTGTCAAACGAATTCCAAATTTTTCGTTTACGACAACAACTTCACCTCTAGCAATTAATTTTTCATTTACAAGTACTTCTAACGGTTCGCCGGCAAACTTTGAGAGTTCTATCACTGCTCCTTGAACAAGTTGTAAAACATCTCGAACTGCCATTTTGGATCTTCCAAGCTCTACAGTAACCTTCAGTGGAATATCCAAAATAAAATCCAATGAATGAAAGGGAACATTTGTTACTTTTGGCGGGACAGCCGCGGTCGAAGCCGGCGCTTGTGCCGCCGCTGCTCCAAGTGCCTCCCCAATATTTGTTAAATTTGGTGCTGCTTGTGCAACATCAGTATCTGCCATACGTTATTCCTCCTCTGCCATTCTGGTAATTTGAACAGCTCGATTTCCACGAGATGTTCCTAAAAGACATTTAAATTTTGGCACATTCTCAACTAAAATATCTAACTCGCCATCTGCATTTTGTGAGAGTGGGATAATATCCCTAATATTGAGATTCACAAGATCGCCTACTGTAATGATAGAGGAACCTAAGTTGACCACTACATTAACCTCTGTATTTCTAAGGTGCTCTTCCATTTTATAGGTTCCTTCTTTATCCGCACGATCAGACTCAGATTGAAACGAAGCGTTGAGTTTATTTTTAATAGGTTCGATTGTAGAATACGGAATCACTAAAACCACAGTACCTGTTGCATTTTCAAGCTCCACCTCGAAGGTTGTTGAAATAATCACTTCAGAAGGTGGCACCACACCAACAAATTGAGGATTTACTTCTGTTCGTATAAAAGAAATATCAGTTTTATGAATAGGTGCCCATGCTTCTTCTAAATCCTTAATAGCCAAATCCATAACCTTTTTCATGATTGACACTTCAATCCGTGTAAATTCTTTTCCTTCGATTTTAGTATATGGTCTATCGGTACCGCCAAAGTAACTATCCACCAGGGCATATGTGAGTTTTGATTCGAAGACTAAAAGCGCAGGGCCGCGAAGTGCATCAAAGCGCATAATGCACATACAGCTTGGTATGGGCAAAGTATTGACAAATTCACCAAATTTTAATAAATCTGTAGAAATAATACTGATTGAAGCAATTTTTCTGAGAGAATTAGACAAAGACATTCGATAAAGTCTAATAAATCTTTCATAAATAATATCTAATGTTGGCATCCGACCGCGAATCACGCGGTCTTGGTTTGTAAGATCGTAAGGCGTAATTTCAGATTCTGGAACCGCAGTGAGAGTACCCCATGGAGAACCTTCTGCCGGTCCTGCTCCTTGTGCGCCTACATCTAAATTACCGTCGGTTACTGCATTAAGCAGCGCATCTACTTCTGATTGTGTAAGAACTTGATTCATAATCCTGCCATCCTAGCAGTTTTTTTCAATGGACAAATCTCATCCACTGACTGCAAAATTAGTAAAGTAAACTCCTTTCACTTTACCGGTTACCAAAAAATCATTGAGTGCCTTTTTGATTTCTTCTTTTAAATAATCTCTCCCCTCTGAAGTAGCCAAATCTGCGGGTTTCTTGCTATTAAACAAATCAATCACTGCGTTTCTCACTTGTGGCATTTTTTGATTGAGTTCGTTTTCAATATCTTCACCTGGAACTTCTACAGAAATATTAACTCTAGCAAATTTTGGGTTAACAGTACCTACAGTTGCCAAATTAATAGTGAACTGTTCCAAAGTGACCATTTTCCCGAATTCAATGCCTTTTTTATCACTATTTTTTTCACCTTCGCCGTGCCCACCGCCTTCGGATGCTTTACCTGCTTCACCCTCGCTATGGGATTCGACTGCTATATCAGTAACACTTTGAGTGCTTTTATTTTTAATGTGAGAAATAACGAGTATAAATGCCATACCTAAAGTTGCCACTGTGTTAGCTATGATTAAGATCATTTGCAACTTATTAGAACTAGCAGACGCTAAGCCAGCCGCAGAAGTCGTTGGTTGTGCTTCTTCTTTTTCTTCAGCAGCCATAATGTAAAAAAGCCTCCCTTGCTCAAAGTTCAGGGCTTATAACTTTGTGCCCTTATTATTATTTTGCAATGTTTTGAGCAAGGGAACAAGCTCTTTTAATCACTATTTAAAAAAGATAACAGTCAAAGTTCTGTCACTTTTACTGTCTCTTAATGTTTAACACCTCATGCATCATATCGTCTGCCACGCTAATGACACGGCTGTTGGCCTGAAAGTTTCTCTGTGCTGTAATGAGATTAATAAACTCATTGGCAATATCAGTTGTCGAAGATTCAATAGTCTTTGATGAAATACTTCCTCGACCACCTGTTTGTGGAGCACCTAAAGTTGGCTGACCAGACAAACGACTTTCACGATAACGATTTTGACCAACTTTAAACAATCCTTCTGGATTTTCAAACTTACCAATTGCCGCTTGCGCCAAATTAATATTTTGACCATTGGTATAAATAGCAGTCAACATTCCGTCATCACTAAAACTCAGTCCTGCCAAAGTGCCAGCAGTATAACCATCCTGCAAGGCTTTGTAGATTTCTGAGCCGGTTCCATACTGTGTGACCTGAATACCAGTTCCACCTTTTGATTTGTCATCTCCAAAATGGAAAGTAATATTTTGATTTGGGAGTGCACCTTTGCTGAAATTAAATTCAGATTTATCCACAGTTTGTTCCATCAGTTTACCATCGGTATCAAAAGTGAGTGTACCATTGGCTTGTTCGACTAAAGTATCTTTTTTACCATCTACTACGTCTTCGCCTTTAGCCATAGCTCGCCAAACCCACTTGCCATTATCAACTTTATTAAAAAACAAAGTCACAACATGAGCAGTGCCTGCACTATCATACACAGTCACTCCTGTGGCATAGTGTGAGGTCATCTCAGGATTTTCGGCATTAAACTGTAGGGCTTGATCAGCTCTCAAATCAAGGTTCATAAAGAGATCTACCTTATGAGTTCTCTTTGCATCAATCACAGTTCGATCGACTGAAATATCACCCAACTTTGATGTCACTTTGCCATCTTCATCAGTCCTAAATCCCTGTACTCTGTATCCATCTGCATTGATCAGTCTTCCTTCTTTATCAAAATGCATGGAACCATTTC
>JACRAO010000182.1 GCA_016213345.1 Bdellovibrio sp.
AAATCTTAGAGAGTTTGCCGATCAAGTCCCAATCGGAAAACCAAACATCGAAGCTGCTGATCCCTTTCATTTGGTTATAGAGGGAAAACTCACACTTTCTGAAAAGGGTAAAATTATTGATCTCATTGAAAAACATAAAATAGGCATTGAAAAAAAGGATTTAGAATTTCAGTTAGACAGTGGTAGAGTGTTAATCCCAAGAATTAGTGAATATGCGGGAGTTCTCATAGTACAAGCCCTGAGGAGTTCACAAGCAGTTTTAAAACTAAGCCCTGTTAGTGAAGAATCCAATGACATATCTTCTGTTGTGCGTTCAAGTGCCAAAAAAGCAACTCCTGAAATTCAATACGTAGCTGACGAGCTCGATCATCCTGCAGAAAACATACCTATAACACAAAACTCGTCACTACCGGGCTTCATTCCATACGAATTTATTGACCAGATGATTGTAACAGCCACCATAAAAACCAGTGTTGTCGAAGCCACGCGTTCAGCGGAGTATCAAGAAGTGCTAGAAGCTTTAACAAGAGAAATGAAATATAGGGCCTACCGAAAAGGCGCTCAAGCGATTTTAGATTTTGAGATATCACTAACTCCACTGTCGTCTCCAGACTCATATAAATTGACACTTATTGGACTTGCTATTAGGGCACCAAGGAAGAAGAAATAGTCAAGAGGATTGAGACTCGGTGGCGGCAATTAGCTGCAACGCTTTTGTTTTAAATTCTGCCAGACCACGTCCGAACCAGATTGCGCCTAAAATACAAATACAGCCGCCCATCATTAATGTTAGAGGAGCGCCAATAGACTTTGCCAAAGCTCCGGCAAATAAAGATCCAAAAGGCATCATTCCTGTAAAAACCATAATATAAAAAGACATTACCCGACCTCGAAGTTGATTCGGTACCATTGCTTGGATTAGAGTATTTGTAGATGCCATTTGGATAACCATAGTAAAACCTGTTATCAAAAGAAAAATACAAGACAACCAGAAAATTTTAGATTGCGAAAATATAATCAAGCTTAATCCAAAACCTGTGCTTGCAAACGTTATCCATTTACTCAAGCCTCGAATGCTCATTTTCATAGCTAATGACAGTGCACCCAAGAGTGCTCCTGCACCAGCCATGCTCATTAGGATACCCAAGCCACTTGGACCCGCTCCAAGAATATGATCCGCAAAAATGGGCATTAATACCATATAAGGAACACCTACAAGATTTACAATTCCCATTAAAATTAATAAATTTCGTATTGGCTGTGCTCGTATGACAAACCCGAATCCTCCTACTATTGAAGTCAACTGCAATGAAGAAGAATATAATATCTTCTGTGTTTGGAGTTGCATTAATAAAAGCGCAATCAAAATAGCAACATAGCTTAGTGAATTTATAAAAAAACACCACCCTTCTCCAAACAAAGCCACCAAAATACCGGCTATAGCAGGCCCAATCATGCGTGTACCATTAAATAGAGATGAATTAAGTGCAATGGCATTGACAAGGTCTTGTTTTCCTACCATTTCGATAACAAAAGCTTGTCTTGTAGGCATATCAAAACCATTCACCACTCCAAAAAGTATGCCTAATATTAAAATATGCCACACCTGAATAATGCCCATTAAAGTCAAAATAGATAAAATAAGAGCCAATACCAAGGAACCTGAGTTAGTAATATAGAGCATTTTACGTTTATCATATTTATCTGCAAAAAAGCCACCAAGTGGTGAAACAATAAAACTTGGGATTTGACTGGCAAAGCCTACTAACCCCAGTGTCATTGCTGAGTGTGTTAAACTATAAACGAGCCAAGATTGAGCTACTGATTGCATCCACACACCAATTAGCGAAATAAATTGACCAATAAAAAACAATCTATAGTTGCGATGGCGCAATGAACGAAACATGAATTCAATACGGTTTATTTTGTTCATGAAATTAAATCCATTTTTAACATAATTAATACTTCTTCAATGGTAATATTGTTACAAATAACATCTTTGAACTTTGTTTTTTCTCCGTGTAGAAGTTGAATACTTTTTATTTTTAATTTTTTCTTTAGAAAATAAATAAGTTCTTTATTAGCTGCACCGTCAATAGGTAACGCAGCAATACGAATTTTAAGTCGATCTCCTATTGTACCTACTATTTTTGTATGTGATGCTTTTGGTTGAATTTGCAATTTTAAAACAACACCTTCTGAGTTGTTTGAAATCCATTCTGGTATTGTAATTAGAGACACTCTATATAAGTATCAAATTTTATTTCAATCTGGGAAAAAATATTGATTTATGTTATAAGGAAGGAACTGGGGACGATCCGGCTTCGACGTGAGTTCTGCATTCCCAGATGCATGCCGAGGTGCCGTCACGGCCTCGTTAAAAAGGCGGCAAACTGTAATTGCAGAAGACAATTACGCACTCGCTGCTTAATTATAAGCAGTGACGCTCACTTGGATCTCGCCTATGGATTTTAGATGAGCGCCATTTAGTAGGCTGGCTCTTGCTTTTTCACTGACAAAGCGAGGGCGAGATCATAGTCAGTGGAGGATATGCGAAGTTTGTCTTTGGACGTCGCATATTTATTCTATAAAACAAAGTCTAAGCATGTAGATTTTGGCGAAGAATGACTTTCGGACGTGGGTTCAACTCCCACCGTCTCCATTTGGTGAATCTCAACTATTACTCAGTGCAGCCAAAAAGAAGATTTTATTTTTTTATTTCTAACAGATTAAAAAGACTGATAAAAAATGATTTTTAAAAAGTTTACAATTTTGATAACTAATTCAAGTGTTATTGGAATAAATCAA
>JACRAO010000181.1 GCA_016213345.1 Bdellovibrio sp.
CTGCCAAGAAGTGTGCCCGTTTAATAAAAAAGCAATCGCGTCTTCAGCTGCTCAAAACGAAGATCCTATATTAATCCAAGACTGGGAAAAATTAATGCACGAAACCGAAAGTGAATATAATTATAGAGTCAAAAATTCAGCACTAAATCACGTAAAGTATAGTCACTTTAAAAAAAATATACAACTAGCTACATGGTTCATTCGCTAAACCTAATACCATACAAAGCCGCAGCTATACGATCCGCAAGTGGAAATCTTAATGTAATTTCCCTATTGTTTTTAGGTAAATTTATCAAAGCCACGTATAACTGAGCTTCTTCAATGCGAATATAAGATCGCCCTTCATCATCGTAAGATAAATGTGCTCCAGAAAATACATCTGCTACCGGGATGCCTTCTACTTCAACAATAACTTTAGTTGGTTCACGAGATTTTAAAACAGACTGTGCGATCACAGAAACACAAGTAGTGGGACTATTAAATTGAACTTTTGCATTTACATCTTTTGTTACTATTTTATCTCCCTCTTTGATCCACGCGCCATCCAAACTATACGGTGTGTCTTTACTTTGTGGTAACGAAAAGTCAATTTGAGCAATATCACAATCCCAATGAAACTGAGGCTGGTATAATGGCAAAAGAGGAAGTCCTATCTCTTTACCTCTTAAATATTTTTGCAGCTCCAACTCTGCACCATGAAACCAATTAGATCCTGATTTCTCGAAAACTATTTTTCCACCACCCAAAACAATGAGTTTAGGTGCATTTTGCACTCTAAAAGCTTGAGACAGAAGCGTGTCAGCGTCTAAAACTATAGGAAATTCGATCTCATTAGTGTGAATAAAAAGATTAATGGCATTAAGATCCTTAAAATATGAATAACTTGGTTTTAAAACGGCAACCACCTTTATGTTTAGATCAGAATAACGCTTGAAAAACTCACGGGCTATGTTCAAAACCATTTTTCCGGCAAACATTGTGGGATCAATATAAAAAACAACCCACGTAAAATCTTGAAAATCTAAGGTTAAGGGATGCACACTTACAAGGCCATTTGCTAAAATTGCTGTAAAAATAGGCTGGGATCCAAACCAAAACGGGGCCAATTCTTTTTTTGCCGCTGCAATTGCTTCTTCGTGGGTTAATTCTTTTTCTCTTGGTTTCCAGACCATAGTTTTTATAAACCTTCTTTCTTTGGAGTTATTACATGGTCCATATGAATACTTTGCTCTGTACCATCAGACACAACGTGTCCTCTTTCCACACCCCTTTTTCTGCCCAAAGAAGCAAACATGGCACCTACTGCAAAAAAACCAGCCACCCAAAACGCAAAGTGCAAAGATTGAACAAAATTTCCTGTCACGTTTTGCCTCCAGGCAAAAAACCCGGTCGCTAAAGTTGTACCGGTACCAAACCCAAGATTACGAATCATTGCTAAAAGCGCAGAAGCCACCCCAAGCTTGTGATTCGGAACAGCGCTTAAAATAGCATTATTATTTGGAGACTGAAAAAGCCCTGTAGCTAACCCAATAGAGCTAAGCGCTAACACAATCGCAGCAGGTGATGACTGTTCGAAAATACCAAGTCCAAGAGCTCCAGCCATCGCAAATAACCCAATGGCTCCAACCATGGCTCCAATAAAACTGAGTTCCTGTCCTCCAAAACGATCTGACAATCGCCCACTAATGGGCGCAACAATAAAAATAGTTAGTGGAATTGCAGTCATAAAAAGACCCGCCTTATCTGGAGCAAAATGATGAACCTGCTCTAAATAAAACGGCATCAATACAGAAACAAACGAATATGAAATAAAAGTAAAAAAACTAGCAATATTTGACAATACAAAAGTTCTAATTTTTAATAAAGAAGTATCAAACAAAGGCGCTTTTACTTGTGCCTCAATCTTAAAAAATAAAATAGCCAAAATGATAATCAATAGTGCAATAATTAGTCGTGAAACTTCATATGGAGTACTCCCAGAAATCGAAATTTTTGGGGGATCTAAGATGGCCATAAAAAACAATAAAATAAAAACTTGTATAAATGCTCCACCCCAATCAAATTGAATATTGTGATGTTTAACTTGGTGATCGGTTTGCAAATATCTGTGAACCAAAATAA
>JACRAO010000183.1 GCA_016213345.1 Bdellovibrio sp.
ACTAGGTCTGTCAAATAATACTCACCCTGAGTATTTCTATTAGAAAGTCTTTGACTCATTGCTTTTAGAAATGGCGATTGAAAAAAATAAATAGAAACAGCAACCTCATTCGTTTGTTTTTCTCTCAAAGTAGCATCTTTTTCTTCAACAATGCGAAGTATAGATCCTTTTTTGCCTCTTCTTATTACTCTTCCGTATCCCGTTGGATCTTGAAATTCTGTTGTCAAAAGCCTTAGAGATACACTTCTAGTAAGAGGTTCAGTCATTTGCAAAATAAGTTCATCTGAAATTAAAGGCAAATCCGCTGGTAATACTAAAACCGGCAGTTTTTTCGCTAAAATTTTTTCTCCCCATTCTGAATTAATGGCACACTTTGCGGCGTCTCCTGTGCCATTTTGTTCTGGTTGTACAACAAAGCAGATGTTATGGACTTTGAAAATATGAGATTCGCTCACAAGCTGTTCTATTTTTTTATGTTCATGTCCCAGCACTAGAGCGACTTTGGCATGGGGGAGTGTTTCAAAGACCCTATCTAAAACATGAAACAAAAGCGCTTTGCCCCCAATTTCATGTAAAGCCTTAGGAACTTGAGATCTCATTCTTTTGCCCTGTCCAGCAGCTAAAACAATTACTCCACACGAATCAGGATTTTTTTGTTTGTGCATAAGTATTGGGTTACAAAATCTTCTGACACTGATCAACCATTATTTATAAAATTTAATAGACAAAATATAGCGCTACGCATAAAATTAATCTTATAAGTTCTTATAAAAAAAGTTGCGTTATTTATAGTTAGAGCTAAAATAAACAAAATGCACCGTGCACGAGCAAACAACAAGAGGGGGGGAACAAGATGGAAACAAAAACAATTATAAGATTTAAAAAGCTCTTACTAGAGGAGAAACAACGCTTGCTTAACAACTCAAAAAATGCCATGAAAAACGAACTTGCACTCTCTCCAGATGATTTACCAGACGAGACTGACCTAGCAGCAAGTCAAATAAACCAAAATTTAGTTTTCAAACTCAGAGATAGAGAACGCCAACTACTTACCAAAATTGACGAAGCGTTAGCAAAAATTGAAGAAGGAACTTTTGGAGTGTGTGAGTCCTGTGAGGAACCAATTGAACCCAAACGACTCAAAGCTAGGCCATCTACCGCTCTTTGCATAGCCTGCAAGGAAAAGCAGGAACATCGTCAAAAAATTTACGCCTAACAACATACATAACTTTTTTAATCCTATACTGGTACACGGTTAAATTAATTTTTGGTTTTTTTAAAATTATTCTATGAGTGAGGCCTTGGGAAGGCCAGGATGGCCGGAGCCCCATGGATGGGGCGACAAAGGGTCCCAGAGGCAGGATGCCGCGCCGACACCTCATAGAATAATTTTAAAAAAACTAGAAACCAATGTCCCAGTGTACCAGTAAGCAAACAAGACCTAAAGCCCTTCCCAAATCCAACCGAACAATCACTTAGAGTAGTAAAATAACTGATTTGTATACCCACGAAACGCAATAGAGGATCTGGATGGTAACAAACTACGAAGGCGAGCAAATCGAAATTCCAAATACACTTCCACTGCTACCAGTAAGGGATATTGTTGTTTTCCCGTACATGATTATCCCTCTTTTTGTTGGACGCGATTCATCAATAAAAAGTGTCGAAGAAGCTCTGGCACGTTCTGATCGTCTCATACTTCTTTCGTCTCAAAAAGACATCAGCGACGAACATCCAACATCAGATGGAATCTATAGATTGGGAACAATCTCCATGATCATGCGCATGAGAAAACTCCCTGATGGAAGGATCAAAATTTTAACCCAAGGCTTATGTAAAGCAAATATTGCAGAGTTTACACAAACACAACCTTATTTTGAGGTCAAAATTGACCGCATCGAAGAAAAACCACTTCCACCAATAACAGAATCTGAAGCTCTATCAAGAAACGTCAGAGAACAACTCGAAAAAGTCATTGCCTTAGGTAAAATGCTCTCTCCCGACATTCTCATGGTTTTAGATGACATTAATGATCCAGGCAGACTGGCCGATCTTGTTGCATCCAACCTAGGGCTCAAAGTCAGCGAAGCACAAATGATACTTGAAACAATTGATCCCATTGAGCGCCTTAAAAAGATCCATGAACTGCTAGCTAGAGAAATCGAAGTGCTTTCTATTCAAGCTAAAATTCGTTCACAAGCAAAAGACGAAATGACCAAGTCCCAAAAAGAGTATTTTTTACGTGAACAAATAAGAGCCATAAAAAGCGAATTGGGCGATACTGATGCCAAGACAGAAGAAATGAGTGAACTGCGGGAAAAAGTTCTAGCCTCAAAAATGCCAGCTGAAGTTGAGCAAGAAACACTCAAACAACTGGGCCGACTTGAGAGAATGCACCCCGATGCCTCAGAAGCCTCAATGCTGCGAACATATATCGACTGGCTGATCGAAACCCCATGGAGCAAACAGACTGTTGATAATTTGGACTTAATACGTGCAAAACAAATTTTGGACGATGATCACTATAATTTGACTAAAATCAAAGAAAGAATTTTAGAATATCTTGCTGTACGAAAATTAAAAGAAAAAATGAAAGGACCTATTCTTTGCTTTACTGGTCCTCCAGGTGTAGGAAAAACATCTTTAGGCAGATCCATTGCAAGAACCATGGACAGAGAATTTGTAAGAATTTCGTTGGGTGGAATTAAAGACGAAGCAGAAATCAGAGGTCACAGACGCACTTATGTGGGTGCACTACCAGGAAGAATTATCCAAGGATTAAAACAAATTGGAACAAATAATCCAGTTTTTGTTTTAGATGAGATTGATAAACTTGGCAGCGATTTTCGTGGAGACCCTTCTTCTGCTCTCTTAGAAGTTCTAGATCCCGAACAAAATAACACTTTTAGAGATCACTATCTCAATGTTGCTTTTGATCTATCTCATGTCATGTTCATTGCAACATGCAATATATTGGATACCATTCCATCAGCACTTAAAGACAGAATGGAAATCATAAGTCTGCCTGGATACACTGAAGAGGAAAAATATTTTATTGCCAGGAAATATCTTATACCAAAACAACTAAACGAAAACGGCCTAAATCTAAATTTATTAGAATTTACGGATGAGTCTATTAAAATTATTATATCCAATTACACGAGAGAAGCTGGTTTAAGGAATCTAGAAAGAAATATCGCAACTATATGCAGAAAGACCGCAAAATTAGTGGCTGAAGGCAAAAAGGAAAAAACAATTATTACACCTGATTTTGTTCACAAATTTTTGGGACCTGCTATTTTTATACGCGAAGACGAACAAGAAAAAGATGAAATCGGCATTGCCACAGGTTTGGCGTGGACATCATTTGGTGGTGAGATCCTCTATGTCGAATCCACAACCATGAAAGGGAAAGGCAATATTACACTTACAGGACAATTGGGCGAAGTTATGAAAGAATCAGGCCAAGCAGCATTAGGGCTTATTCGTTCAAGAGCAAAGGACTTTGGAATTGACGAGGAAGTCTTTGCTACCACAGACATTCATGTACATTTTCCATCTGGAGCAGTTCCTAAAGATGGTCCATCAGCAGGCATCACCATGGCTGCGTCCATGATTTCAAGGTTAATTGGAGTTCCTATCAGAAAAGATGTCGCTATGACGGGTGAAATCACACTTACAGGGCGAGTATTGCCTATTGGCGGCCTAAAAGAAAAAGCACTTGCAGCTATGAGGCACGGTATCAAAACCATAATAATACCTGAAAAAAATAAAAAGGATCTCGAAGATATTCCCGAAGAATACCGTGCAAACCTGACTTTTGTTCCTGTAAAAACTATGGACCAGGTTTTAGAGAAAGTCCTTAAAAGGCAATCACCCAGTCATCCTGCTAAAAAGGAAAAACATGCATCTCATAAAAAGCGGGATTCTCATACAAGACTTGATAAAGCAGCATAAAAGAGTTTAAAATACATGGCAGTAACGTTATGAGCATAATATATTTTATAATTTGTATTTTTCTAATCTCCTTTTCTGCTTTTCTATCTAGCTCTGAAGCAGCTCTGTTTAGTTTATCTCGCTTTCAGCTCAGAGCGCTTAAAGAACGCTTTAGTCCTACTTATACACGGATTAAAGCTCTCCTTGATGATCCAGGTGGAGTTCTCATCACTATCTTAGTCACAAACGAGATTGTTAATGTTTCATTAGCGACTTTAATTACACACACAACCTCAGAATACTGGAACATTCAATCTTCGTATTTTCCAGAATGGTCCATGCAAACTTGGGTAGGAATGATCGTAACAGCACCTGTTATTTTAATTTTTTGCGAGATGACACCCAAAGTAATAGGAGCAAAATTTAATCATATTGTAGCTCCACTTACTTCTACCCCACTAGGATTTATATTTAAAATATTTACTCCACTAAGAATTTTGATTCAGTGGTGCGCACTAAAAATGTTAAAAATTTTAGGTAAAACTACACTAAAATTTCAACATCAATTAGATAAATCTATTTTACGTGAAGAAGAATTTTTATCCATTGCCGAAGAAGGACACAAAGAAGGCGCTATTCATCAAACAGAACTGGATTTGATTAAGAAAATTTTCGATTTAGATGATCGCACTGTAATTGACATATACACACCGTTGGCACAAGTATTTTCATTGCCCGCACACACGCTTATTACTTCTGCTATAAGCCAAATACAAGGAACTAATTTTTCAAGAATTCCAGTTACAGATCTCTCAAAAAAAAATATATTGGGAATACTTTATGCCAAGGATTTACTTTTTTCAAAGTTAAGTCTGGAACGCCCAGAAAAAACAATCGAAACACTCATGAGAAAGCCTCTGATAGTTTCGCCTGCAATTAGATTAAATGCCCTGTTTAGAAAATTCAAACAACAAAGCACACACTTAGCTGTTGTGACCATTGGAGGTACATCGGGAGATGTCATGGGTGTTGTCACTATGGCTGACATATTAGAACCTATTTTTGAATCTATTTTTCAGGGAAAAGCGCTAGAAGGTCCGACAAAAACACAAAGAGGCCCACACAGATGATGAACTTAAATCTAAACACAGCGCTTTTAGTGGCCTTACCTCTTTTACTTTTAGAAGGCTTTTTTACAGGAAGTGAAATAGCCCTACTTTCTTCAGACAAATTAAGACTTAAAACATTAGCAAGAAAGGGTTCCAGGGGAGCAGAAAAAGCATTTCAACTTTCAAAAAATCCTGAAAAAATATTTGCAACCACACTTTTCATTACAAGTCTTTCTATTGCCGGGATCTCTGCCATAATGACACTCTTTTGTTTAATAGAATTCAACAGAGCTTCTGATTTTTTTGCTATTCTCTTTACCTCTCCAATTATTATAGTTTTTGGAGAACTTATTCCAAAAATTTTCTATAGAAAATATGCGGATCAACTAGCTCCATGGGTGGCTTGGCCAATCCATTGGACATATTTTTTCTTTTATCCAATTACCCGTTTTTTATCTTCCTATTCGGCAGGTCTTTCACGGGCAATTAGTCCTCTAGGTGATCTACTCATAGGCAAAAGAAGAACAACACGTGACGAATTGCGCTCATTGCTTTCTGTTGAAAAAAAAGAAACAGAAATCACTTTGAGCGAAAAGAAAATGATAAAAAGAATTTTAGATTTCAAAGACACTGAAGCCAAACATGCTCTCATCCCTCTAGTTAATGTGGAAGCAATCGAAGTATCAAGTACAGCGCATGAAGCTCTTTTACGTTTCAAAAAGCATCGCCACAGCCGAATGCCGGTTTATGAAAATCGAATTGATAATATAATTGGAGTTTTAGAATATTCTGATTTATTAACTGCACACGATTTAGAACAAAACATCAGAAATTATATTACTCATGCTTATTATGTTGCTGAAACTCAAGCGCTGCATGATTTACTTTTAGAAATGCACAAAGAAGACAATGAAATGGTAATCGTAGTGGACGAATACGGAGGTGCCATTGGGATTATTGCTCTAGAGGATATTGTAGAAGAAATTGTTGGTGAAATTACAGACGAATATGACACCCAGACCTTGCTTTTTAAAGAGTTATCACCAAAATCGTGGGTTATTCTGGCAAAAATGGAAATTCAGAAAATAAACGAAAAAATGCATCTCAATATTCCAGAGGGGAATTACGAAACATTAGGGGGCTTTTTGTTGCAGCAATTTGGGAGAATTCCAGAAGTTGGTGATGAACTATTTTTTGAAACGCCTTTAGGATTATTAAAGTTTACCATAAAGAAAGCCTCTGAAAGGCAAATAGAGACAGTGCAAATCGAAAGAAGTACAGATTAACTCTCTCCTATAAAAAATTCTTTATTTTTACATGTGCCAAGGACTGGTCCTGTCCAAAATGATTTGCATGTGACACTGCAACCACCCATGCTCCACTTCTTGTCCCAGACTTAATACCAGCCTCAGAGTCTTCGAAGATCAGAGTTTCACCTGGGTTTACCCCAAGAAGCCTCATAGCCTTTAAATATCCCGCTGGTGAAGGTTTGCTGTGGTTATAATCTTCGGCACATAAAATAACTGAAAAATATTTTTTAATATTTAGTTTTTTTAAAATCCAATGCACTTCTTCACTATTAGACCCGGAAACCAAGCCTAAAGTAAATTGATGACTCAACAAACGAACTGCTCTAACCGCACCTGGTATAAGAGTTATTTTCTTTTTTAATAATTCTTGATAACGCTCAAGCATGCTCGAAAGGACTGCACGCTCAGAAACAGGGAACTGAAATCGCTTATAGTGTTCGTGAATAGCTACTTTCCAGGTTTTACCAACAACCTCTCGTAAATCGCCAGAATTATGCTTGATTTTCCATTTTTTCAAAAAGAACCTAACTACACTAGCCGCCAATGGCTCTGTATCTATAATAGTTCCATCTAAATCAAATAAAATAGCTTTAACCTGAAATTGTTCACCCTGCATAAGATAGGTCATTTTATGCCCGTTTTGCCATTTATTCTAGTTTTTACGTTATGCGTAAGCAAAAAATAGTGCTTTTTTTGAAAAAAAATAAAAAAACAGTTGCACTCTTAAAAAAATCAACCTAAAACAATAGATCTAGGAGAACAAAAATATGTCAAAAAAATCTAAATTTTCATTTGTTAATGAAATTCAACAAAACATTCTCAAGTGTGCAACCACCAATAGGAGTGGCCAAGTTCGTATTAAAAGAGCTGACTTAAAATCCTGTCTCGAAGATGTTTTCGGGAAAGGAGCCAAGGCTGCTGCAAATGGTGAGAGAGTACGCTTTCCACTCGTTGGAACACTAGTGAGAAAAGATGTTAAAGCTCGTAAAGCAGGTAAGGGAGTTAATCCTTTTACCGGTGAGCCAATGGAAATTAAGGCAAGGCCTGCTACAAAAAAGCCTCGCTGGAGCTTTCCACGCGCTATGAAAGAGACTTTTGCCAATAAAAGAAATTGGTAAAACAATCTTAATCTTATAGATTATAAAATCTTTAGAGAAAAGCCATTATTATTCTTACAGGTAATAATGGCTTTTTTCATTTATGTCTTAAGGCTTCCCTGGTTGACACAGCAGACATCAATTGTGCAAGTACACTGACAGCTTAATTTTTTACTATTTTAAAAATAATTTACAGAACCGGCCTTTGGGGAGCTGGATGCGATTCGGCCAGGATGGCCAAGGGGCCCCAAGAGAGCCAGGATGGCGCCCGGTTATGGAAATTATTTTTAAAATAATAAAAAATTAAGCTGCCAAGGCACTAAGATCTTGCCTACTGTGTCAACCAGGGAAGCCTTATGTCTTAACCAAATGATACCGCACACTGGTTACAACTTTTCTGCGATAAAGACTTAAAGCAGCACGTATTAGCAGTGCAGTTTGATTATGTAAAAGCCTGTTTGTCCACTTTGCAGTCACAAATTCAGGAATAATCACTGTAATCATCTCATTTCCCGTTACCTTTTCTACATCGTTAATATAATCAATAATAGGACTAATAATTGAACGATAAGGAGATTTTAAAACAACAAACGGAATTTCATGTGCCCACTTTTTCCACTCTTCTTGCATACGCTCTGTAACCTCAGGATCCCACTCCACATAACAAGCTCTTACATCCTGCGAAATCGAAATTGCATACCTTAGCGCGTCTATAACGCCCTTATGAATACCTGAAATTGGGATAATCACAGTGTGCTTGAGAGGTTCTAATTTCTTTGGCGGGGTCACACCCACCAAAGAAAGCTCTTTACCCACAGCTAGGTAATGTCTGTTAATGGTGAAAAAAAAGTAAACAAGTGCTGGAATCAACAAAAGCACAATCCATGCCCCAGCTAAAAATTTCGAAGTACTTATCACTA
>JACRAO010000184.1 GCA_016213345.1 Bdellovibrio sp.
CTCAAATGGACACTTTTTGGACACTCTGTCATCACCCCGGGTTAAGTCACTATCCCATCAATTATTCAGTAAAGAGAATATTTAATAAAAAGTTATTGTTGATTTTTTCGTGAATTTTGTTTAGGAACGATGACAAACCGGCGCTAGGATTGATTTCTCTAAAAACAAAAACTTTTTGTGGTTTCAGTGCGTGATAAATGTGCTTTAGTATGTTCTCTTGTATATTATTTGAAAAATAATGGAGTGTGTCTATCATGGCAATGCCATCATAATATTTTTCAAATTGCAAATTCTTGTTCCATTGGCTTACGTCTTGTGTTTGAAACTCTAAGTTTCGCATATCCTCAGATATATTCATAGAGGTAGCTTTTGCTATTTCTATTCTCTTATTATCATGATCTATGCCTAAAATATTCCTTTCTTTAGAGTTTATAGCAAGTGTTAAGGAAAGTAATCCGTGTCCGCATCCTAAGTCTAAGATCTGCCCTTCATGAGATAAGTGGCTGCCTATTTCTTTATATGGTGTAAAGCCAAATCTTAATTTTAAAAATATTTTTGTCCAAAAAGTACAGTGCGAATAGTAATTTTCTACCCTTATTGGCTTGGTTTTATAATACCCCTTTAGATAATTTATATTAATTCTTGTTAGCCAATAAATAGCTAATAAAAATTCTTTAAATATACGAACTGTACTTTTTTCTGATCTTAAATATAGAGTTACAGTGTGTTCTCTGATTTTGAAATGATTGGCTCGTGCAATCAAAAAAATCTCTAAATCAAAAAAGAATCCTGGACATGTTAGGTTATAAAAACCTAGTTCTGCTAGTTCTCTTGTGAGAGCTTTAATCCCAGATTGTGTATCAGTAGTGTGTATTGGTAAAAAAAGTCTTGCTGCTTTATTGAACCAAAGTCCCAGTCTATGCCTGCTATAAGCAAGTGGTAATAAGCTTACTGGCAATTGAAACATGCTCTCCTGTAGTCTGCGATTTCCTGTTACTAAAGCAACTCCGTTTTTTAGATCACTAATTGCATTGTCAAAAAAACTTAAATCATACGGTAAATCTGCATCTGTAAAACATATACATGCTCCTTGCGAAGATAAAAAACCAGTTCTTAGTGCTGCACCTTTACCAAGTGGACCTGTGTGAATGCAGACTTTAACTTCTTTGTATTTTTTTGTTAGTGCTTGTGTGATTTGGAGGACCGTGTTGTTTTCCTTGTGCGTATTAGATAGTTCTGTTGGGATCAGAATAATTTCAAAAGTATTCTGGAAACGATCATAAAAAAAGCTATGTGCTTGTTTGACTGTCTCTTCTAAACTATGACTGGCTCCTTTGCATGGGATTAATAGAGAAATTGCTATGCCTTTTGTTGGTGTTTGTTGCTTTTTTATTGGGTATAATTTTCTAAATTCTGATAAGTGTGAATAATTTTTCATATAAAAACGGCGCTATGAATTATTTTTACAAAGCCTAGTCAGTTCTTTTAGTGTTGTTAAAATAAATTCAGCAAGTGATGGGGAGAGCATTGCCAATCCGCACGCAGGAGTATAAATCGCTGCCTTCAGAGTTTGTCGCACAAAATCAGGTTGTTCTGGAAAGGCTTTTGCCATGTTTTCTGAAATATTATTATATAAGCTAGTGGCATTTAATTTATATATGTCTTCATTTTCTAAATTTGTTGGAACCGCTCCAAATGACATCCTCCCGCCTTGCTTAATGAAATTAAAAAAATCATTTTTTTGGGATAATAGATTTTCTAAAGACAAATCCGTGTCAATTGATAAATAATCCAATCCAAGCAGCAAAATCTGATTCCAACTTGTGTTGCTGCAGCAGTGCAGACCTACTGATATATTTTCTCTTTTTAGGCTTTGGATTATAATTTTTAGCTCTTGAAATGCTAAAACATGTTTAAAGTTTTGAGGACTGTAAACATATAGTCCTGGTTCGTCAATATAACAAAGTGTCTGAATGTTTTGCCTTATTAGTCTGCGCGACATCGCAATTGCACGAGCTAAAATTAGCTTAAATACTTGGTTAGCAAGTTCTGGTGTTGCATCAAGTAGTGAACCCTGTTTGGTTCTGATTGCCCAATTACAAGTGAGAGGGCCGGCAATCTGGATTTTTGCTATTTTTATTTTTCTCTCTTCTAGTTCCCATAAAAAGGGGTACCAACTGCTTGAGGTTGCGTTAGAGGGTTCAAAGCCTTCAAAAGCGTTTGGAGTAATTATATTTTTAAAAGCAAAATTTAGTTTTTGTTCTAAAATATGGGACTGGGTTTTCCATACTTCTAAATCTAAACTCACGGTGCCTTCGTTTTCGACTTGCAAGCCGGCCAGACCCTCCAGTGCTTGTGCAAGCATAAATTCCCAAGGATTTCTAATTGGTATTTGTGGTAAAAATGGAATATCCATGGTGAATGAAAAAGCAAGTGCAGCGTCTATATTGTGGTGTGGAAGGCTGCCAATGGCTGTGCACAGTGGCAAATCATTGTCTTTGATCATCTTCGATTTCTCCTTGTCCTACTGAAAAATAAACAGCTTCAGGGTGATGAAACACAATAGCTGACACGCTTGCTTCTGGATCCATCATGAAACCTTCAGTCAGATTTACTCCTA
>JACRAO010000185.1 GCA_016213345.1 Bdellovibrio sp.
ATAACTCTTTTTTTTCTTTACTAAAGAAAAAGAATTTGATAGTCTACTTGATAAGTGGCAGTATTCCTGTTGTTATATATAAATATAGAGAAAGTATAGATAGAAAATATAGATATAAGATATAGATATAAAATAATAACCAGCCAATAAAGCACTGGAAAATTCAAAACAATTCCTATCCTGAACTGTGGTTAGTTATATACAGAAAGAGGTAACATTAATATGCATTTACGAGAGCTTAAAGAAAAGAAAATCAATGAACTCGTCGAAATGGCGAGAGAACTGGGAATTGAAAATTCGTCTGGTCTGCGTAAACAAGAACTGATTTTTGCAGTTTTGCAGAAAAAAGCAGAAAAAGATGAGCATATTTTTGCAGATGGGGTACTTGAGTGCCTGCCTGACGGATTTGGTTTTTTAAGAGCCCCTGATTACAATTATCTACCAGGACCAGATGATGTTTACGTTTCTCCGTCTCAAATTAGGCGTTTTGGACTGAGAACCGGAGACACCGTAAGTGGTTCCGTACGTGCACCCAAAGAAGGTGAAAGATACTTTGCCCTTCTAAAAGTAGAGCAAGTTAATTTTATCACTCCAGAAATGAATGCCGAAAAGGTTTTATTTGATAACCTAACTCCACTGTATCCAAATAAGAAAATCAATCTTGAGTTTCAGCCAACAAACCACAGCACAAGAGTAATTGACATGTTAGTTCCGCTTGGCAAGGGTCAACGTTGTCTGATTGTTGCAGCACCACGCGCTGGAAAAACTGTTTTACTGCAAGACGTGGCAAACGCCATCACAACAAATCATCCTGAAATTAAACTTATTGTTCTTCTAATTGACGAACGTCCAGAAGAAGTTACAGACATGCAACGATCTGTAAAAGGAGAAGTTGTAAGCTCTACTTTTGATGAGCAAGCTTCTAGGCACGTGCAGGTAGCAGAGATGGTGTTAGAAAAATCAAAACGCTTAGTAGAGAATAAATATGACGTTGTGATTTTATTGGATTCGATTACCAGATTAGCTCGAGCATATAATTCTGTTGTGCCTCCGTCAGGGAAAATTCTATCTGGTGGTGTTGACTCAAACGCACTTCACAAGCCAAAACGATTTTTTGGAGCTGCACGCAATTTAGAAGAGGGAGGATCTTTGACAATTGTAGCTACAGCGCTAGTTGATACAGGCTCCAGAATGGACGAAGTGATTTTTGAAGAATTTAAAGGCACAGGAAACTCAGAAATTCACCTGGATCGAAAACTGATGGAAAAACGTATTTTCCCATGCTTAGACATCAATAAATCAGCAACCAGAAAAGAAGAATTATTGCTTCCTAAAGATCTCCTCAATCGCATTTGGATATTGCGCAAAGTTTTACATCCTATGAACACAGTCGAAGCAATGGAGTTTTTAGTCGATAAAGTCACCAAGACCAAATCAAACGAAGATTTTGTCAAAGCAATGAGTGGGTAAGCAACACACTTGACCAAGTATCGGGTTTCTGCTAACTAGCCATTATGAAGCAAGGAATACACCCGGTTTATGCAGAGACCACAGTCACTTGTGCATGTGGAAATGTGATTGAAACCAGAGCCACAAAAGCACCAATAAAAGTGGATATTTGTTCAAGCTGCCATCCGTTTTTTACAGGAAAGCACAAACTTCTTGATAGCGAAGGCCGCGTAGAGCGTTTTTTAAACCGATACAGTAAAACAAAGAAAAAAGCTTAGTTTTTATACTTATTGTCATATTTCTTTTTAGGCTTCTTGTCATACTTCTTTTTTGGCTTCTTTTCTGGCAATATCTGCGCAGATGGAACATACCCGTTTGCACCAGTCCAACTACCAGTTAAGGGTTTACCCTGTAATACAAGATACCCTAAGTAAGCAAATGCTTGTGTTTCCATATACTTAGAGTCATAACCTAGGTCTTCGATTGTTTTTACCTCTGTTTTCGGGAGTAGTTTTTGAATTTCTTTGAGTAAAAAATCATTTTTTGCCCCGCCACCGCAAAAATAGACGGTGCCCAGTGGCAATTTCTTTTCTAAAATCCATCTTTTATAAGCAAATATAATAGACTTTACGCTAACCATGGTTGCCGTTGTAACCACATCTGGCGTTCTTTTGGTAAACTCTCTTAAAAACATTGAAACCGTGAAATCATCCCTGCCACAAGATTTGGGAGGTGATTTTTTAAAAAAAGGGTGTCTTAACAGCTTATTTAAAACCTTCTCGTTTACTTTACCTAGTAATGCTAGTTTTCCACCTTTGTCATATTTTTTCTTTGTTACAAACTCTGTGGCAGCATCAATCCAAATATTTCCAGGACCCGTATCTAACGCTAACACGGTCTCATGTGGACCCATATAAGTGAAATTACTGATTCCACCTATATTATGAAAAATCACTCCTTTGTTAACCGGAAGATGCAACTTTTGTGCAATAAATTTATGAAATACCGGAACTAGCGGCGCGCCCTGGCCACCTGCGCTCATATCGCCAATTCTGAAATTCGAAATCAGCGTTAACCCTGTGTGTTTTGCAATCCATGCAGGGTTACCTAGTTGTAGTGTAACTCCACCATTTCTAGCATATGGAAAATGCGCAACCGTCTGACCATGATTTGCAATCACATCTGGTGTTTCAACATGTGAAACAATCATTTTATTTAATGTTTTTCCATACCAAATACCCAAATCCCTATCTAAAATTAAAATCTTTTCTAAACTGTGTGTAGATTGTGGTTTTTGAATCTCTAAAACTCTGTTTTTGAGAGTAAGAGGATACGTCTTTGTATCTGTCCAAAGTAATCTAAACTTATTTTTTTCAACGAGAACACAAGCGGTGTCTAAGGCGTCACACGAAGTCCCAGTCATGACACCTAATATTTTCACGTCTCTTCTTCCTCTTCTTCATCCTTCTTTTTTAATTTTGTATAAAGAATATTCTCTAACCTAAAGACAGCATCTACGGGGCAAACAGCAACACACGCCCTATGATCTGCACAAGTATCAGCATCAATGTAATACTGTGTTTTTCCTTCAATAATTGCCCCAGTTGGACACTCGTTCAAACACATTCCACACTTGGTACAGTTACTTTTTATCCAATGAGCCATTTAGAGGTGAGTCCTTATCCCTACTTATTAGAATACGTCCGAGTCGTATCATTGACAAGTTCTTGATGAATATGCGATTTTGATAGAAAATGTTGTTCTTTTTTATATTTTTACTATTACCCTTTACCCTTTTAGAAACCGGACTCTGGTATTATTACTCTTTTTCAAAAGTGTTACTAAAGTCTTTTTTGTTGCCATCTCTGTTATTTTTAATTTTTTTTGGAATTTGCTTAATTTTGCTTAAAAAAGGCCGACATTTAGCAAATATTCTCATCTTATTTTATATCCTTACTCTATTTTCAGGTTTGTTAGTAATTATCTTACAAGCAAAACAACTATATCTAGGTTTTTATTGCTTAGCGTTATGTGTCTATGTTTTCTTTTTGTTCTTTTTACTGAGGCATGAAAAAAACCGTTCTTTTTGGGCACCGCCCTGGAAATGGTACCAAGGTTTGCCAGAATCCATCCCGCACCTAAAATGTGAAGTCTTCCAGGGTGAAAAAAAAGAAATTTTAAAAGTATGTCGCCTAGATGCAGAAGGTAGCTTTTTATTTAACAACTTGCACACCTCATTGATACAATTAGATGTGAGGCGCCTAGTAGAACTTGTATTTAGATTTAAAGACAAGAAAGTTCGTTGTAGAGGAATTGTAAAAAAAGTTTTACATTCAGATCTAGGGGTAGGGATTCAGTTTTGCAATATTTCTCCTGATACGCAAAAAGAATTAGGAGATTTTGTAGAGTTACTAAAAGGAGAGGGTTATGTGTCTTAATAAGATTTTTAGAAATATAGTTATATGTCTAGTTCTTACGTTTTGGATATCTGCTTGCACAGAAAAGAAGGAGGAACCAAATAGCCCTCAAAGTAGATTGAAAGAGTATATTTCAAAAAGTTTTGATACAAAAACCGGTGAAGATCGAAATGTACTAATGAATTATTTAACCGGACAAGCAAAAATAAGACTATCTTCATGGACTCACGAACAGTTTAGACAAGCGTTTATTGAAACAAAAAGAAAATTTATAAAATTATCTTTTGTAGAAGCAAAAAACCTGTCTCCTAAAGAAATTAATATTACTTATGAGCTAAGTTATTTAGATGAAAGTAAGGGAAAAAATGCCAAAATTATAAATAAAAAATCATGCCAGATGATCGAGGAAGGTGGAAAGTGGTATATTAGCGATGTTAGAAATATTAAGGAACTTATTGAATATCAGAATGAACTAACGTTACCTTAATCAATCAGATTTTTTTAGGATAGCCATCCCGTAGTTAAGATTAGACAGAGTAGAAAAAATAGAAACGTAACTCCAAGTGACAATATCTGTTACGGTAAATGAATAATTTTGAGACCCATTAGTGCTACGGAGTGGGGTTTTTAAGACTGTTGTATCTGAGGTTTTGACTACGACCTGAAGTCCGTTCTCACTCGGAGACGCAATACCCTCTAATCTAACGATAAAACTTCCTTCGGTGTTCACCTTATAAATGGATGCCGCGCCAGTAACGGTTTTTGAGTTCAATCCCTCAAATTGACCCATTGCAACAATGGTTCCGCTTGGGATAGGGTCATTTAGGGTAGAACGCGAGCCTTTTCCGCAACTTAGCAACAGTAAACCTAAAAAACACGAAATAGTAATATAGTTCGTCATATATTTTTTCGTTAACTTATATTTACACACTGCCGATAAAGAAACAAGGAGTACATGCTTGTGTCTGATCAAGATCAAAAAACTAATTCCAATTCGACTATTATTCTAGAAACACCTCCAATGCCAGACCTACCTTCACAAGAAGTTGGTGATTTTTTAGCTAACGCAGAAACATCAAATCTTTCATCCAAAGTTATGTTCGCTGAGTCTCTTCTAGATTTGCTTGTAAAAGATTATTCATTTCATGACTTTATGAGAGAAATATTGGTTCTAATTATGAAACTTATCAAGTGTGAAGCGGGCTCCCTCTTAGAGGTTGATGAGACAAAAAACGTACTTTTCTTTAGAGCTG
>JACRAO010000187.1 GCA_016213345.1 Bdellovibrio sp.
CCCACAGTGTCTTTTTACATTCCAATCAAACATAAAACGTCTCAAGTCCAGCTTTCAGCAAAGTATGTCTTAGAAAAGCTAAGGCCTTTTTTAGAAAATCCTGTATATAAAAAAATCGGGCAAAATTTAAAATACGATTGGAGTGTTCTTATTGAGCATGGATTAAGACCAGACGGAATAGGTGCAGATACAATGGTGGCTGCTTATGTTTTAGAACCAGAAGGACGGCATAATTTAGAAGTTCTAGCTGCCATGTATTTAAACTACGACGTGCTTACTTACGAAAAAGTTTGTGGTAAGGGAAAAGATCAAATTTTGTTTGACGAAGTGCCAATCGATGTTGCTACGCGATATTCAGCAGAAGACGCATGGATTGCAGTAAAATTATGGGACGTTCTTAAACTCAAGTTGCAACAAGAAGGACTGATGCCAGTGTTTGCTCAAATTGAACTCCCCCTGGTTTCTGTTTTAGCAAATATGGAAACTTGTGGTGTTTGTATTGATGAAGCATGGTTAAAACAGCTTTCGCAGGATTTTGAGAAAGAACTCCGTACAATCGAGAATCGTATTTTTGCATTGATAAAAAATCCAATTAATTTGAATTCGCCAAAGCAATTGGCCACACTTTTGTTCGAAGAATTGGGATTGCCTACACAGACAAAGACAAAAACAGGATTTTCAACAGATGCTGCGGTACTTGAGATTTTAAGCCCTCTGCATGAGGTGCCAAGGCTTTTATTAGAATATCGAGAAATTTCAAAATTAAAAAATACATACATTGACACTTTACCCGGGCAGAAAGACGAAAAAACTGGTAAAATTCATGCTAGTTTTCATCAGACCATAACTGCTACGGGGAGACTTTCAAGTTCTGATCCAAACTTGCAAAATATACCAATTCGCTCAGAAAGAGGTAAAAAAATTAGGCGTGCTTTTGTGCCTTTGCCTGGCAATGTGTTGTTATCTGCTGATTATAGCCAGATAGAACTTCGCATTTTGGCTCATATGAGTGGAGATAAAAATCTGGTCGAGTCATTTAGGTGCAACGAAGATATTCATGCTCGCACAGCTAGTGAAATCTTTGGTGTTGAGTCCACAAATGTGACAGAAGAACAAAGAAGTGTAGCTAAGGCTATTAATTTTGGGCTAATGTATGGCAAAACTGCATTTGGTTTATCCCAAGAGCTAAGAATTCCTCGTAAGGAGGCAGCAGAAGTAATTACTAGATATTTTGAAAAATATTATGGGGTCAAAAAATTTTTAGACGAACTGATTATTCAGGCAAAAAGTCTTGGTAGAGCAGTAACATTTACTGGTAGACGAAGGGCCTTGCCTGATTTGTATTCAAAAAATCATGCTCTCAGGTCTAACGCTGAACGGATGGCTATGAATACACCAATTCAGGGTTCAGCGGCTGATCTAATGAAGCTTGCTATGATTGCACTTGACGAAGAGTTAAAGAAATTTAGATCTAAAATGATAATTCAAGTACATGACGAG
>JACRAO010000186.1 GCA_016213345.1 Bdellovibrio sp.
GCTTCCAGCTCGCTCAGCCTCCACAGGAGGCCGGCTTGCTCGTTTCTCGACCCTTCACTGTAATTTCTATTTTAAATTCAGTTCTGTCTTGATTTATAAATATTACGATATTTATAGCTTACGAGCGGGTGAAGGGTCTCGAACCCTCGGCCTCGAGCTTGGGAAGTTCGCGCTCTAACCAACTGAGCTACACCCGCATATATTTCTAGCACTTCTAGAGGTTACTAATCTAGAACTTACAAATTTTTACTACTTTTGTCCAAAACATTTGTGGTAGTAACTCATGACCCACTAGATATACAGCCTGATCTGTAGAAAGTTTTTTAGTGGGCGAGACCTTGGACGGTAAAGTCCCAGTACCCCCAAACATATGCAACCAATCTTTTCTTACTTGTAGTGAGTTGCTGACAAAAAGCTTTGTTTTTTCTGATGTTCTGGTTTTTTCAAGTTGTGATTCGTATTCAAAACTGCTAAGTACCGCAACCCCCGCGCCGCGTTGTGTCTTTTCAATTGTTTGATAACCAATTGCCCTAGTATATTTATATTTCTTTTTTCCGGGCTCTCTTAAAGAAAAAATCAAAGAGTAATCACCATTAAAAAAACCTTCCTCTAGCTTATTTAAGTCCTGTACATCCAATTCTACAATTTGAACTGAAGTTGTTTTTAGAAGCAGGTGGCAAAAAGGAATTGAAAGTGGTGCCATGCCTTCAAGAGCACATATCTTTATATGTGTTGGTTCTGATGCTTTTATAAGGCCTTCTAGCTCCTTTTCTAAAGCATGCATGATTTTTGAATAAGCTTTTGTTAGCTGAAATGCTGCCTGTGTCCAACTTGATTTTCTTTTCGCTTCACGGTCTAGGAGTGTAAGTTTTAACTCACCTTCTAATTTTGAAATAATTCTGGATAACTGTGGCTGACTAAGTCCAACATGCAGAGATGCAGCCGACAGATTGCTATAAGCAACCGCTCGGCTTAAAACCGATAATTCATAGTGCAAATTAAACATAGCGCTATCTTACACTATAGACAATCAAAATGCGGTTTATAAAAACAAAAAAGGTGACATAATTTATTAAAACGCATGTCACCTTTTTTTATGAGTAATATATAAAACTTAAAATACGAAACCTAAAGTCCACTCAAAGGCAGGCCCAAATCCCTTTAATGAAGATGCTGTGCTAACAGATTTTGTGGCACCAGTTGAGCTTTTGTATGTTACAGCGTCACCGGTAGAACTATATGCACCACCTAAACCCAATTGCATATTAAATCCTGCATCCCAAATCCAATGGTAACCTAATAATAAGCCACCCTTAATAGTGCCAATGGTAGCAGTATATTCAACTCCTGCACTTGTTGTTTTACCAGAAGTGCTCATATAGTTAGCAAACGGTCCCGCATAAAATCCATCCGTGTAACGCTTGCCATTGAAAAAATAATTTCCTCTTACTCCAAAACCAAGTATTGTATAGGAAATATCGCCACTCGATAGAGACCAGAGCGTACCAGATGGACCTACGGTAAAACCGTCAGAAATTCCTACATCCAAATCAGCGTTGATGTACCCTATAATGAGCGGAAGTGCATTGACTCTCACGTTAAATGTTTTTGCAGAGTGATCTGCTGCATATGCCGAAGCAGTAAAACCCAGCACAAATATAACTACTAATAATTTTATTCTTCTCATGAACATTCCTCCTTTATGAAAAGTGTTTTTTTAATGTAATCTGTACTTTGTAACCCATTTCTTTTATAAGGCAAGTAAAAAAAGTCAATACTCGTTATTTTTATTGCACGATCGAAACATCCATGTAACTCAGATTGTTATGAGTTTTTTTGATGTCATAATCATTGGCGGTGGGCATGCCGGATGTGAGGCCGCTCATGCCGCTGCAAAGATGGGAACACAAGTAGCCATGATTACACTTAGTCCCCAAAGAATTGGTTGGATGTCGTGCAATCCAGCAAAGGGAGGTCTTGCCAAAGGACAACTTGTAAAAGAAATCGACGCTTTGGGTGGTGTGATGGGCATTAATACAGATAAAACCGCTATTCAATACCGCAGGCTTAATTCTAGCAGAGGACCTGCAGTTAGATCTTCGAGAGCACAATGTGACAAGATTTTATATGCAACAGAAATGCAGAAGTTTTTGCATACTGTGCCCAACCTAACCATCACAAAAGGCGAAGTTGTAAAAATTATTATTTCAAATCAAAAAATCCAAGGCGTTGAACTAAAAGATGGTACCAAAATTAATACAAACGCAGTGGTAATAACATCCGGAACTTTCTTGCAAGCCATAATGTTTACAGGGTTTCAAAAAACCATTGGGGGCAGAGCGGGCGATGCAGCTTCTTATGGCTTTAGTGATTACTTAACTGCGCTTGGTTTTAGATTAAAGAGACTAAAAACCGGAACCCCGCCACGCCTTAACCGTCAAAGTATTGACTATTTAAAAACAGTACCACAACCAGGCGATGAAAAACCCATACCATTCTCATTTTATTTTAAGCCCAAACCGTTCCCTCTGCTACCGCAGATTTCTTGTCACATTACTTATACCAATAAGCTTACACACGAAATTATAGCTGAGAATTTTGACAAATCACCAATGTATACTGGTTTAATCCGTGGCGTGGGCCCCAGGTATTGCCCGTCAATTGAAGATAAAGTAAAGCGTTTTAGCAACAAAGAAAGGCATCAAATTTTTTTAGAGCCCGAAGGGCTACACACAGATGAGATCTATGTTAATGGAATCTCAACTAGTTTACCTAAAGAAGTTCAAGAAAAATTTGTTAGAACCATCCCGGGCCTAGAAAAAGCCGAATTTATAAAGTACGGCTACGCGGTCGAATATGACGCTGTTGACGCCAGACAGTTAAAAGCAACATTGGAATCAAAAGATATATCAGGCCTGTTTTTTGCAGGCCAGGTCAACGGAACTTCCGGGTACGAAGAGGCAGGTGCACAAGGAATTATAGCCGGCGTTAATGCCGCTCTTTATGTAAAAAAACTAGAGCCATGGAGTTTTTCACGCATCGATGGCTATATTGGCGTGCTAATTGACGATTTAATATTAAAAGGCACAGATGAACCTTATAGAATGTTTACATCAAGAGCCGAGTATCGACTTTTATTAAGAGAAGACAATGCAGATTTGCGTTTAAGTGAAAAAGGATGGAAATTGGGCTTACTTTCTAAAGAAAATTTTGAGAAATTTTGCAATAAAAAAGACAAAATAGCTTTTGGTGTTAGCAATATTCAAAATCAATACGTTTATCCAAATAAATCTAGCAATGCATTTTTTATTTCTAGGGGATTACAGCCAATTAAAGACAGAACTTCATTTGCAATGTTATTAAAAAGGCCAGAAATAAGCTGGAAGGATCTTTGTTCTTTAGGCTATTATGACGATTTTGATCTGTCAGATGTGATCAAAGAACAGATAGAAATACAGATTAAATATGAAGGCTATATCCAAAGAGACTTAAGTGTTTTAGAAGGTGTCAGAAAAAGCGAAAATGTAAAAATCCCCATACTTTTAGATCTCGATCAAGTTGGCGGACTTTCTAATGAAGTAAAGCAGAGGCTAAGATTGGTGCGTCCTGAAACCATAGGTCAAATCTCTAGATTGCCGGGCATCACGCCCGCTGCGGTAGCGAGTCTGATGATTTATTTAAAAACGAGAGAGTATAAAAGTAAGAAAACACAGGTTGTTTGTGGAAAGTAATGATTTTTTAATTAAATTGAAGGCAAAAACAGTAGAATTAAACTTCGAGACGCCAAATATTCAATCAAAGTTAGAGCTAATTTCAAAATATAGGGATTTATTAATAGAAGAAAACAAAAAACAAAACCTAACCCGTTTATTAAGTAGCAAAGATTTTATCGAAGGACACGTTGAAGACGCAATTAATTTAGAAAAATCCGGATTTTTAAGATATCCGGCAATGGATTTAGGCTCTGGAGGGGGGGTTCCTGGTATTTTATGTGCTATTTTTGATGAAAAACCTTGGATTTTAGCCGAATCAGAAAAAAGAAAAGCACAGTTTTTAGAAAATACTTTGAATACTCTAAAGCTTTCGCATGTTTTTGTTTACGCCGGAAGGGGAGAAGACTATATTTGCGAGCACTCGGTGCAAAGTATAGTGGTGCGGGCGGTTGCACCTGTGGATAAAATATATAAATGGATAAAAAACTGTTCTACGTGGAACAATTTGATTTTATTTAAAGGTCCTAAGTGGCCAAAACCTAATGCAGAGTGGGATTTGTTTTCAAAAAAGCACTCAAATAGAGTGCTAAAAATAGAAAACAAGTATCACTACCAAGTCGGAACAGCCAAAAAACAACGCGTTATTGTAAACCTCATCCGCAGCGCCTAGTGTAACGTTTAGCTGGAAAGTTAATTGTCGTAAATCTTTTTATTTTTTGTGTTTATTTAGATATTACATCGCAAGATGGCTTTGGATAAATTAACTTATGATATTTTTAAAATAATTTTGTGAGAGAAGGCCTTGGGGGAGCGTGATGCGACCCGGCCAAGGATGGCCAAGGGGGCCCCAGAGGCAGGATGCCGCGCTTGAGCGAATAAAATTATTTTAAAAATATTATAACTCTATCTAGTGATGCCATTTTTTTAAAACATTTAGTCGATCAAACCAATAATGATGTTCCACGTGGAACAAAAAATCTTAGACTACCCAAAAAATTTCTCTTGATCCTATAGGTATTCATGCTTACTCTAGTAGTAGGGTCATTCACAAGTCTGGGGGTTTATAAAGATTTATACTGGTTACCCACATACAAGACCACTGACCACAAACCGTTTGGGGCGCTTATAGAGATAAGCGCCCCTGGTTATTAACGAAGGTCGCCCTGAATATTAGGAGGCCAATGGGAAAAATTATTGCAATCGCAAATCAAAAAGGCGGAGTCGGCAAAACAACAACAACAGTTAATCTAGCGGCCTCTCTGTCTATTGCAGAGAGAAAAACTCTGGTAATTGATTTCGATCCGCAGGGCAATGCATCTTCTGCGTTAGGGGTAGATAAAACTAGAGCTAATGAAATTAAAACGATTTACCACGTATTAATTGGGCAGTTAAAATTATCAGAAGTTATTAAGAACACAGAGGTTGACTCGTTGTCTTTAGCGCCTGCAAACAGTGATTTGGCTGGTGCTGAGATAGAGTTAGTTTCTACTTTTTCTAGAGAAACGAAGCTAAAAAAGGCGTTAAATGAAATAAAAGATCAGTATGATTATATATTAATTGACTGTCCCCCTTCTTTGGGCTTATTAACCGTCAATGCTTTGACAGCAGCGGACAGCTACTTGGTGCCAATGCAGTGTGAGTATTTTGCACTTGAGGGCTTAAGTCAACTAATCCATACTGTTACATTGATTAAGCAAAACTTAAATCCCGCGCTTAAAGAAGAGGGAATAGTGTTAACCATGTATGATAGTAGAAATAATCTAGCAAACGAAGTTGTTAAGGAAGTAAGAGCGCATTTTGCAGGAGTGGTTTTTGATACTGTTATTCCAAGAAACGTGCGCTTAAGTGAGTGCTCCAGTTTTGGAAAACCCATCTTGCTCTATGACGTAGATTCAAAGGGCTGTGTAGGTTATTTAAATTTAGCAAAAGAAATATTAGCCAGAAATCAGGTGCAAGATTTTCCCGGGTTACTAAAGCCAGAAGAAGTTCTCAAAGCCGAAATCGCATTAATCACATAACAAAGGAGGTATTTTTAAGTGTCACAAAAGCCTGTTTTAGGAAAGGGACTAGCTTCTTTACTGCCCGGTGCAAACTATCAACATACTCCTTCGACCGAACCAGCTTCGGGTGCTGTAGCGGCTGGACCCGCGTTACCCGTTATGCAAGAAGGTGTTTCGCGTGACAGAGTTTATGGGATTAGCTTGTTAAATATTGACGAACTAGAGGCAAATCCTTATCAACCACGCAGAGAGTTTGATGAAAAATCACTTCAGGAAATGGTTGTTTCGATAAAAACTAATGGGATTATACAACCGCTTGTGGTGCGAAAAAACGCTGAAGGCAAATATCAGTTAATTGCCGGAGAAAGAAGATTAAGAGCAGCTAAACAAGCAGGATTAAAACAAGTGCCTGTTGTAATTAGAAAGTCTACAGATCGAGAGTCTTTAGAGTTGGCGCTGATCGAAAACATTCAGAGACAAGATCTAAATTGCATTGACGAATCGCTTGCGTATTTGCAGCTAATTCAGGATTTTTCACTCACCCAAGAAGAAATTGCCGAACGCGTGGGGAAAGACAGAACAACAATTGCTAATTTTTTACGATTATTAAGGCTCCCGGAGCTTATTATTGAAGACCTCAAAAAAGATATACTATCACTAGGCCATGGGAAAGTCCTTTTATCCATCGAAGACCCCAATGAAAAAATAAAATTAAGACACAGGATTGTTAAAGAAAAATTAAGCGTACGCGCATTAGAAGAACTTATTGAACAAACCAAAGACAATCAAAAATCAGAAAAACACCCAGAAGAAGTAAACACAGTAAAAAATAGGTTAAAAATGCTAGCTCTGGAACTCACAAAGAAATGGGGAATCAAAATTCGTATCAAAGGCAGTGATCAAAAAGGAAAGATTGTATTGCATTATTCTACACGAGATGAGCTTGACCGCGTTATAAATATAATGCAAAACAAAAGCTAATGACCAAACTAAAAGACCTTAGCGTTTCTGTAGATAATCTGACAGTGACTGGCATAATTGAGCCTGGTTGCGAGTTCGAAGGCAAACTCTGCTTTCGTGGTACCGTCAGGATTAGCGGGATTTTTAGAGGAGAAATATTTACACCCGATATTTTAATTATTGGCGAAGGTGCCAGGGTGAGAGGACAGATCCAAGCTGGCACTGTTGTGATCAATGGCGAAATGATAGGCACCGTCAAAGCCAAGCACCGCGTTGAGATTCATAAGCCAGCTATTTTTCGAGGTGATATTTTTACTCCTAGCCTAAAAGTTGACGAAGGAGTGATTTTCGAGGGAAGCAGCCGCATGGCGCAGCCCGCGCCACTTTATTCGCCGTTACCCCCACAATAAATCTTGTTTTAATGGTAGGGCTCATGTTAAAAACTGATTTTAACGTAGATTTTTTAGCGAGGGTTCAGAGTGGATTCTATTGCAGAACAACTTGGATTAGATAAGACATTTTTTGTGCAGTTTTGCATTTTTATAGTTATATTTTTTCTGCTTTCGAGGATTTATTTTAAACCCTTCTTGGCTCTTTTTGAGGTAAGGCGCAAAAGGATGGTCGAAGATAAGGAATCAGCAGAAAAACTACTCCTGACTGCGAAGTCTAAACTTGAGGAATATCAACGACGCCTACAAGAGGAGAGGCAAAATGCCAGAAAAGAATATGAAAATGTGGTGATGGAGGCAAAGAAAGAAGAAGCCACCCTGTTGCAGCAAGCTAGAGAGGAGACTAAAAAAACAACTCAAAGCACAATGGAATCAATCAATATACAACGAGAGAAAATTAAAAAAGAAGTTGAAAAAGACATCGAAAATTTAGCACAAAAAGTAACAGAAACACTATTGACAAAGACCCAGCAATAAAAAATATGGAAACACTAATTGCACCTACTGTAAATATTTTGGTTCTAGTTGGGTTTTTAGTTTATGTTTTGAGAAAACCACTTAAGGAGTTTGTCCAAACTCGACACGTCAATTGTCGCGAAGAGTTGCACAAGGTAACAGATCTTTTGAAAACAGCGTATGAACAGTTCAATGAATATACCGAAAAATTAAAAATGATCGAAACAGAAGCACTCTCATTGAAAGAACAAGCTTTGCAAGATGCAAAATACATGAAACTTAGAATTTTAAGTGATGCCAGAAAAAATTATGCGCGAGTTATCAGTGATGCAAAGTTGGGGTGTGATTCGATGTTTTTAGAATTTAGACAGGAACTTCAAAAGGAGTTTGGTAATCGTGTTGTTGGCAGAGCCGAAAAACTTCTGGCTGAACGACTAACAAAAGATGATTGTATACGGTTAGGTCGGGAGTTTCCGAGACAAGTGGAGAGTGCTCCATGAGTGTGGCTAGAGCTTATGCCAAAGCGCTTTATGAGACTGTTTTAGAGTCGGACCAGGGAGCGCATGCACATACAAACAATATTAAAAACCTAATTCACGACCAGGCAGTTGGATTTCAAAGTGTAATAGATCAACATAAAGAATTCAGAATAGCTATTTTAGGCCCAGTTACATCTCAAAAAGAAAAGATTTCATTAGTAAGAGAAGTTGCCAAAAAGTTCAATTGCTCACAGGTATTTTTGAATTTTTTAAACTTGCTTATCAAAAAGGGGAGATTATACCTTTTACCAGAAATATTAGAAGCTTTTGAAAGTGTTTGTTTAGAGGCACACGGCGGAATTTATGGAACATTGGTTTCAGCTATTCCGGTTGAGCAGTCCTTAATTGACGAGTTGGTTGTTTCTTTTAAGAAAAAACTTGGTAAACAAGTTGAATTTAAAACGACGATTGATCCATCACTATTAGCTGGGATCAAAGTAACTGTCAATGGTGTGACATATGACGGCACGCTTTATTCAAAGTTAAAAAGACTTCGTGATAAGTTCGTTTTTGGCACCGCTTGGCATTAGATGATTTTATTTATAAAAAGAGGGAATTATGCAAATTAGACCAGAAGAAATTACGCAGATATTAAAAACACAGCTCATGGATTTTGATAAAAGGCTTGACGTTTCAGAAACAGGAACTGTCGTGTCGGTGGGTGACGGAGTTGCTAAAGTTTATGGGTTAGAAAAGGCCATGTCTGGAGAACTTGTTGATTTTGGTGGCGGGGTTTCGGGTATGGTTTTGAATTTAGAAGAAGAAAGTGTCGGTATTGCTATCCTAGGTGATGATACGCTCATCAAAGAAGGTTCCACCGTCAAAAGAACAAATAAGATTGTACAAGTACCAGTAGGAGAGGAACTTGTGGGTCGAGTGGTAAATGCGATGGGAGTTCCAATCGACGGAAAGGGTCCAATAAATGCAAAAAATTTCAGAAAAGTAGAGATAAAAGCTCCGGGCATTGTAGCTCGTCAACCCGTGAAAGAACCTTTACAAACAGGAATTAAACCAGTTGATAGCATGATTCCTATTGGACGGGGGCAGAGAGAATTAATTATTGGTGATAGACAAACAGGAAAGACCGCACTTGTTGTTGACACGATTATCAATCAAAAAGGTAAAAACGCTTATTGTATATATGTAGCCATTGGTCAAAAACAATCCACGGTGGCACAAGTAGAGGACAAGCTCCGCTCGTTTGGTGCAATGGAGCACACTATAGTAGTAGTGGCAGCAGCTTCGGAGCAAGCCCCGTTACAGTTTATTGCTCCTTATTGTGGTGTAACGATGGGAGAGTGGTTTAGGGATAACGGGAAGCATGCAGTTATTTTTTATGATGATTTGACTAAGCAAGCGCAAGCGTATCGGCAGCTTTCTCTGTTACTGAGGAGACCACCGGGGCGCGAAGCTTTTCCGGGAGATGTTTTTTATCTGCATTCGAGACTTTTAGAAAGAGCTGCAAAGCTTTCTGACAAGCTTGGTGGAGGATCTCTTACGGCGCTACCTGTGATCGAAACACAAGCGGGGGATGTTTCTGCTTATATTCCTACTAATGTAATTTCCATCACGGACGGGCAAATTTATTTAGAGTCGGATTTGTTTTTCTCTGGTATTCGCCCAGCAGTCAACGTTGGACTTTCGGTGTCCAGAGTGGGTGGAAATGCTCAAATTAAAGCTATGAGACAAGTGGCTGGAGCGTTGCGCTTGGAACTCGCTCAATTCCGTGAGCTTGCGGCCTTCGCTCAGTTCGGTTCTGATCTGGATAAAGCGACTCAAGCGCAGCTTGCTCGGGGTGAACGCTTAGTGGAAATTCTCAAACAAGGTCAATATCAGCCCATGCCTGTCGAGAAGCAAGTGTTGAGCATTTTTGCAGCAACCAACGGCTGGGTGGATGAATATCCCAAAAATAAA
>JACRAO010000021.1 GCA_016213345.1 Bdellovibrio sp.
GTGGTGAAGGAACTGGATTGGGGCTGCCAATCGTTGCTAAACTCATGGACGAAATGCAAGGTGAAATCTCGGTTGAAAGTATTGAAAATAAGGGCACAGTGTTTAAAATTATTTTAAAAAAATATGTTTAAGATTATTTTGCTGGTTTGGGGGGACATGAGGTCAGAATCTGCACCAAATCTGAGCGCCGATTGTCTAGTTTATTTATGGACAGACCCTAAGTAGGTGTTGGCGAGGGGGATAATGACACAGTTGATACTTCTTGAATGGAAATTTCTTTTGACTCTTCTTCTGTAAAATTTTTATCTTGCTTAACAAAACCATATTCTCTTTCTTTCCTGTATAGGGTACGCCGGTTAATACCTAAAATTTGAGCAGCTTTATCCTTTCTGTTTCCGGTTTTTTCTAAAACTAAACTAATATATCGTTTTTCTAATTCATCCAATATGGGGAAATCACCAGTGGATTTTGCAAAAAACTCTTCAGATGATAGAGTTTCTGGGGATGGGATATCTGTATCATCTATTTGAGGCCCTTTGCTCAGGACAATTGCTCTTTCGACCATGTTTTCGAGTTCTCGAACATTGCCTTCCCATTTTAAATTAATAAGCTTATTTATAGCTTTTTTTGAAAAACCAGTTGCTTTAGTGCCATTTGTAGCGGCATATTTTTTGAAAAAAAACTCTGCTAAAAGTGGAATATCTTCTTTGCGGTGTCTTAGCGGTGGTATCACTATGGGGATTACACTTAGGCGATAAAATAAATCTTCTCTAAACCTGCCTTCTCTGATGGCTGATTTTAAGTCCTTGTGTGTTGCAGAGATTAAACGGACGTCGATATCCTTAGAAACATTATCTCCAACTGGTCTTAGTTTTTTTTCTTGAATAACTCGTAAAAGTTTTGTCTGTAAATATGGGTCCATATCTCCAATTTCGTCTAAGAACAATGTTCCACCTTCGGCTTCTTCGAAGAGTCCTTTTTTTCTTTGCATAGCTCCTGTAAAAGAACCTTTGGCGTGTCCAAAAAGTTCAGATTCCAAAAGCGTTTCTGGGATTGCTGTGCAATTGATTGCAATAAAAGGTTTTGCGGCACGTGGGCCGTTTTGGTGAATAGCGCGTGCAACCATTTCTTTTCCTGTTCCGCTTTCTCCGGTTATAAGCACGTTAGCGGTTGCATTAGAAACTCTATTGATAAGATCAAAAACGGATTGCATTGCTTGGCTTTTGCCTAAAAGTCCACCAAGCGTAAAAGAACGTTTGATTTCTTGTTTTAAGACAGTGTTTTCTCTTTGAAGTCTGCGATACTCAAAAGCTCTTTCTAAATTTACGCTCATTTCTGCAAGTTTAAAAGGTTTTACAATGTAGTGATAAGCTCCTTTTCTCATTGCTTCGATTGCGGTTTCAATGCTGCCGAAGGCTGTAATTAAAATAATAGGAATTTCAGGGAGTATTTTTTTTAATTCACTCGTAAATTCTAACCCATCCATTTGTGGCATTTTGATATCAGAAATGACGATGTCTACATCGTTTGGTTTGGAGCTTAGGTTTTTTAGTGCTTCGATTGCTGAAGAGTAAATTGAGGTTTGATATCCTTGCGCGGTTAAAAAATCTCTTAGCATTGATTGCATTTCGGTGTCGTCATCTACAATATAGATTTTGCCTTTGTTCTCACCTTCCATAAATAATAAACCTCTTAAGTATGTTATGGGACAAAATATCACAGCTCATGACACTTTGTCTTGGATTAATGTTGTTTTCATGTAAATTATAATAATATTAATTAGATATGCAGGAATTGTGCCATCTAGTTGTCTATTCTCATTAAAAGAATTGGGCATGGAGCATTTCTCGTTACTTGTCTAGAAATGCTACCTAAGAGCGTCGAAGCAACTTGTCCACTCTGTGCTGCCATTGCTATTATTACACCACTCATTTTTTTTGAGTATTCTAAAA
>JACRAO010000188.1 GCA_016213345.1 Bdellovibrio sp.
TAATAAAAAACACCCAAAACTTGTTGCTACACCCTTTCCACCCTGAAACTTTAGAAAAGGCGAATAGCAATGTCCTAAAACCGAAATAAAACCACTTAACCAGAGAATATTTTCAGACAAAGGAGTGTCATCATCAAATAAAAACGAGAAAAAGCCTAATTTTAGAACAATAATTGGAATGGCGCCTTTTAATACATCACAAAAGAGAGTTAAACACCCCACTGGCCAAAATCCAAAAACACGACTAACGTTTGTAGTGCCAATATTTCCGCTACCAAGCCCGGTAATATCACGTTGATAAAAAACTCTAGAAAAAATCAGTCCAAATGGAATAGAGCCCAGTAAAAAAACTACAATATAAAATAAAATAATTAGCTCTATCATTGTTTAATATGTATTTTTTTTATTTTTTTACCTAACACAATAACCGCTCCAATAATCACAAAAATCGAGATAAATTGACTAGTGCTTAACACATCTTCGATAATAAATCCTCTAATCACATCTCCTCTAAATACTTCAATCACACTCCTTATAATTGGATAAATAATAAAATAGGTAAGTGCAACTTGACCATCAAAGCGTTTTATTTTAAAAATCCACAAGAGCCCAAAAAATAATAAAAACAAAGCACATGATTCATATAGTTGAGTGGGATGCAAGTTAATCCCATGCAACGTTGGCTCAACTAGATCAGAATAAAATTTGACCCCCCAATTGGAGCCAGTGGGCTTTCCATGGCAACAGCCAGCTAAAAAGCAACCTAACCTTCCAAACGCGTGTGACAACACTACTCCAATGCTTAGCACATCCACCGTTTTCCATGCTGGCAATTTATACTTTTTAAAATACCACATTACAAATGGAATAACAGCCAGTAGTCCACCAAAGAAAACAAATCCACCTTCCCAAATTCTGAGAAAACTTACCGGATCTGATGCAAAATCATTAAATCTTGTAATAGCAAATAAAATACGTGAACCCAAAAAACCAATAATAAGGCACCAAAATGCCAAATCTACAATTTTTTCCGGATCAAGTTTGGATCGTGCAGAAAGTTTGCGAAGAACATAAATAGAAGCCAAAAAACCAACAGCAATCATTAGTCCGTAACCATGAATAGGAATAGGTCCAAGCTTTATCAAAATAGGTCGCATAAAAGTAATTTCGCATTAAAACAACGCACATTCAAGATAATATAATAGACCCCAGTTGATACTATTTTTCATGTAGTTTTTTAAGCAATCTAAAGTAATCCTTGGTCGATACATATTTACTCCACAATGATGCGACGCAGTTTTTTTAGTCTTCAGACTTCCCAAAAAGCAAATCCAGCGACAGTATCCCAAGCCCTACACAAATAGCAGAATCAGCTACATTAAAAGCAGGAAAATGATAATGAACTTTCCAGTGAAAATCTAAAAAATCTACAACATATCCAAGCTGAATACGATCTATAAGATTTCCAGTTGCACCCCCAATCACCAATGACAACGCTGACGAAAGTTTATAATCATTTTTTGGTATTTTTTTATAAATATAGGCAATAGCAACCAGAGCAACAATTGGAATAATAATAAAAAAAGGCACTCGAAAACCCGTAGGGGCATTGGCAAGCATGCCAAAAGCCGCACCTGTATTTCTTACAGAAGTGAGATTAAAAAAACCTGGCAAGATCGAAACACTCTCGCCATAGTAAAAATGAGCCTGAATAAGAGATTTCGTATACTGATCTAAAATAATAATCACAAACGAAACTGCAAACAAAATCCAATACTTTAATTTTATTTTTTTCACTTTTATTTACCAATAGCCTTTGTACACCTGTCACAAATATCCGGATGAGCCACATTTTGCCCCACCTCTAAAGTATAAGTCCAACAACGTTCACATTTCGTACCATTTGATCTAATTACTTTTATCTGATCACCTCGAGTTAGTTCAAGCTCACTAACTAAAAAGAGACGCTTCAGATCCTCTCTAATCTCCTTAAGCAATTTTTCTGTCTTGTCATCAACTCCTAAAATTACTTTAGCCTCGCGAGGATGTCCAATTTTCTTATTTTGCCTCTCTACTTCCAGTTCCTTTAGTACACGATCCCTGAGATTCCATAAAATTTCGAATTTTTCTTCGAGTTCAGTATTTTTCCACTTATCTAGCCCATTTTCACCTGACGGGAAATCAGTTAGATAAATAGAATCAGTTTTGCCTTTACCCTGTGGAAAAAGCTTCCAGGCCTCTTCTGCAGTAAAAGTAATAATTGGAGTTAGACTTCTTAACAAAGCACTCCCAATCATCCACAATGCTGTCTGCGATGCCCTTCTCTCTAATGAATCTTTTGCTGCTGTATACAGCCTGTCTTTTAGGATATCAAAATAAACAGATGACAAATCTACGGCACAAAAATTAACTATCTGATGATAAACAAAATGAAATTCATATTGTTCATAGGCATGCCGAATTTTTTCAAAAACACCAGCACTCTTTGAAAGCGCCCAAAGATCCAGATCACTCATGTCGTGTAAAGATTTTTGATGCTGATCTGGATCAAAGTCATATAAATTGCCTAAAATAAACCTAATAGTATTTCTAATTTTACGATAACTTTCAGAGACTCTTTCAATACTCTCTTTTGAATAATTTACGTCATTGCGATAGTCTTCTAATACAACCCAAAGGCGTAAAATTTCAGCTCCAAATTGATTTATAATATCTAATGGCGAAACAACATTGCCCTTAGACTTAGACATTTTTTTGCCGTCTCTGTCGTTTACGAATCCATGAGTCAAAACTGTTTTAAAAGGTGCGCGATAACGCGTAGCCACTGCTGTCAAAAGCGAAGTCTGAAACCACCCTCGGTGTTGATCACTGCCCTCTAAATACATATCTGCAGGCCAACCCAACTCTCGGTCTTCACACACAGCAGCATGACTCACTCCCGAATCAAACCAGACATCTAAGATATCTTTTTCTTTAACAAAAGATTTACTATCACATTTTTTACATTTTACTCCCGCAGGCAAAAGTTTTTCTGCCGACTCGGTAAACCAAATATCGGTTCCATGTTGTTTGACTAAATCGGCAACATGAAAAAAAACACTCTCTTCTGCCAGTGGTTCATGACAAGACTGACAATAAAAAACAGTAATAGGCACACCCCATGTCCTTTGTCTCGAAATACACCAATCCGGACGAGTTTCGACCATACCTAAAATACGATTTATCCCCCAATCAGGAATCCATTGTATAGATTTAATTTGATCCTTAGCTTCCTGCCTTAATGAACGTTTTTGAGAACTCATACCGATAAACCATTGTGGCGTGGCTCTAAAAATAATTGGCTGATGACAACGCCAGCAATGTGGATAGCTATGCTCAACCTCGCTACTAAACAACAAATGTCCTGAATTTTTTAAGTTTTCTATAATCACAGTATTAGTTTTAAAGACAAACTGCCCTTTTAACCCAGGTATCTCGGGAAAGTCTTCAGTAAAACGTCCTTTTTCATCTACTGGAGCATAAATTTTTAACCCATATTTAGTCCCAACAATATAATCTTCCGAACCATGCCCTGGAGCACTGTGAACAACGCCAGTGCCAGCATCCAATGTTACATATTCTGCTTCCATGATCAGAGACTCTCGATCAATAAACGGGTGTTTAAGTTTCTGTTTATGTAATTTTTCAGAGCGAAAAGTCAATAAAACCTCTAGTGGCTTGGATAATCCCAAGGCTTTTTCAAAACTTTCTTTCAAACCCTGTGCTATAATCCAAATTTCAGCCAAATTAGCCAGATCATAGTGACCAGAAGGCGCTTTTAAGGCAATATATTCATACTCAGGATGTAAAAATACCCCTAGATTTGCCGGGAGTGTCCAAGGAGTGGTTGTCCAAACTATAAAAGACACTTGCTTAGCATGCAGATTGTTAGCAATGCCTGATAGTTCCTTAAACGATGCTAATGCGTCTTTAGATAATTCAAATTTTACATAAATCGAAGGACTACGTTTATTCTTATATTCGATTTCAGCCTCAGCCAAAGCAGTTGTACAAGAGGCACACCAATAAACTGGTTTATTGCCCTGATAAAGCACGCCTTCTTTCGAATGTCGGCCCAACTCCCTAATAATAGTTGCTACATACTCTTTTGACATTGTGAGATACGGATTGTCCCACTCCCCAAAAACCTCTAACCTTTTAAATTGAGACATCTGAAGAACAATGTATTTTTCGGCATATTCGCGACACATTTGTCGAAGTTCTGTAACCGGTACTTTAGTTTTATCTAATTTTTTATCCAGTAATTGTTTTTCAGCACCCAACTCGACAGGTAAGCCATGGCAGTCCCATCCTGGAATAAACCGAGCTTCGTACCCAGACATATTTTTATATTTAACAACAACATCTTTTAAAATTTTATTTAAAGCCGTACCAAGATGAAGACCTCCGTTTGCATAGGGAGGACCATCATGTAAGAGAAATTTTTCGTGCTTTTTATTTTTCTCAATACGTTTCTCATAAACTTTATTTTTTAACCATTCCTCAATTTGCAAGGGCTCCCGTTTTGGCAAATCCCCACGCATTGAAAACGGTGTTTGTGGCAAGTTTAATGTAGATTTATAATCTTTTGCGCTCATTACCATCCTCCACTGCCCCAGATTAAAATACCTGAAGACAATTTATGATGTAAATCCGGATCCTTGCTTGCAATATTTGTATATTCATCTGGAGTAAAAGTAATTAGTTCAACTTGTTTACCAATAGGATGCTTCATGGTGGTATGTTTGATTACATCTGGTGACTCTGAAACTACAAACAAATCATAATCACTTTCTGAGGTGGCTTTGCCTGTTGCACGACAACCAAAAAGAACGCCTTTTTGTGAAATAGGCTCAAGCAAAACCCTAAGACCTTCTAAATCAGAAAGCGCGGCTAAAGTTTTCAATAACTGAACTTTTGGACTGTCATCTCTCATTCTCACTGCCCGTTGGTTATCTACAAACTCAACAAGCCCGAGATCTTGAAAGTCTAATAAGATTTGTGTAATGCCCTCTGAACCTCCCAGACCCCTAACCCCTTTGAGTTTAGAAGAAATCACTCTTGGAGTAAAAGCAGTTGTGGGCTGTGAAAGTAAAAAACGAATTACTTTTTGTTCAGGCGTACTAAACAAAATAACATCTAGTGTGGGTTTTGGTTTTCTCACTCTGGCCATAAGTTTTCTAACTCCTTTATTATTTTTATAATTTGATCTTCTTCTGCTATTGCTTGTAACTCTAACTTCCCTAATGCCCTTTTATTTTTTTGGCTTCCTGGGCTTTTTATCATAAATTCGCTAAATTTGGACCCAGATAACAAACAAGCTTGTCTGTCCCCAATCGAAGGACCTAAAACAAAACGCTTATTTTTATACAAATAAAGTCCAACCCATTTGCATTTTGTAGAAATATTTGCAATGTATCTTACCACTGACCCTAAAGGCGATAAAGCGTTATACCAGTTTGGTAAAACTTGTGAATTATCTAAATGACTTCCATTTTTTATGTGTAGCAACATAGAATAACTCTTTATACCTCAACTTTTTACTCAAATAAAGAGCGAGAAAATTTATTAATTATTACACCAACATATCACAAATATGTCACTTTAACACCTAAGTGGTGCCCTTTTAGAACCAAAAAACTTAGATTAGGCACATTCTCATTTGGCATGAAAGATGCTACACAGACAGGGTGTTCTTTTAGAGGGGGGATAAAATGCACCAGTTACTCGTTCTATTTTTAATAGCTTTTTTAACAAGTTGCTCCAAAACTCAAAACACTTTGCCAAATGGACCATGGGTTCCTGCCTTAGATATTCCTAATGGGCAGTCACGTCCTGTAACACTAAGTAATGGTTCAGAAATTGTGATTCATCACATTGGGGGAAAATATTTTTATTTAGCCGAAGGAGCTCTGACAGATCAATCGTTTTTGTCTTTATCTGCTCAATTTGCTTATTTGCCCCAAGTCGAAAAAAAGGCATTGATTTTAAAAAAACTAGAATCTGCCACTGCTAAAATTAAAACAAATGGCGGAATTATATTAAGCCAACATCCAGAAGTAGGCTATTTTAACTTTCTAGTGCCATATGCTGAAAACATAGTTGACTCAATAAGAGCATTAAAAATGGAGAAAGATTTTTTGATTCACCCGGTTTTTTATGAGCGATTTGATTTAGGAACGGTAAAAAGTTTTTCACCATTTGCAGAAGGTCTTGAGTATAAAGACACACCTCGTCTTAGTACCGATGATTTTAGTGGATTGAAAAGAATTCAAGCACCAGAATTTGTTAAACTAGCCGCTAACGATATTCTTGATGGAGCCCAAGGCAGTCAAGCTATCAAAGTGGATGGCTCATTAGTGAAAATAGGCATTACTGATACTGGCATTACGTTCAATCATCCAACATTTCAATCCATAAATGACAAGAAAAATAAAATTCAATATCTCAAAGACTACACTCGAGAAGGCCGGGTATATTTTCATCCAAAAGCAAAGTTTGAGGCTAAAATACCAGATTTCGGAACAGAAGAAGATTTGCTCATAAAAGCAGAAGTATTAATGACTCCACGGCTTCCTAACCTGCCTTTAGGAGATGATCTGGTCAGTATTGAAGGCTTAAGAATAAAGGTTTCACCAGCACTGCAGAAAATATTATTAACTCCAGGCAACGGAGCAAAACTCGGCGTGCTATCAGAAGATGCCTTTCAGAGCACACAAGAACAAGTTGATCTAAATGCCAACGGAAAACTAGAAGACAATTTCTTCATTATTAGAATTCCAGGTAATAATGACGAAGATGTAATTTATGTAGATACAACAGGCATTGGGGATTTTCGTAACTCGGAGCCTATTGGCTCTTGGAACAAAACTCAAAAAACCGTTTCTTTCTTTTCTGAGAAAGTAGGATTTGATTTTGGAGTAGACCAGCTACCAAATAAAAATGGCACGGATACAGTAGAAGTCAAAAGTGTATCACTTGTAGGATTTGATCCAGGAAATCACGGATCGCATGTATCTGGCATTGCTGCTGGATCAAAAACGATTACTAACGACAAAAATCTAACTTTAGCTAGAGGAGTTGCTCCCGAGGCAAAAATCTTAATGAATCGTGTTTGTGCTAATAACGGTGGCTGTGGTGCAACAGAAGCATTTATCGATCTTGTAGTAAATGCAAAAGCCGAAGTTATCAATATGTCTTTAGGTGGGCTAAGTGCCTACAATGACGGTTATGGTTTTCAAGAAATGATGATCAATCGTCTATCTTCACTTCATAATGTATTATTTGTTATTTCAGCCGGAAACTCCGGACCAGGCCGACAAACAGTTGGTAGCCCATCAGTTGCAAGACACTCACTCAGTGTAGGAGCTAGCGCATCGAAAAGTTTGATAGAGCGGCAATACCAATGGCCGGGACTTGGTAGTGCTTCTTTAGACATTAATGATGATTTTCTATTATTTTTTAGTAGCCGTGGACCAACCGCTGCGGGTGGTTTTAAGCCAAATCTTGTTACTCCAGGCACAGAGTTAAGTTCGATTCAGCTAAATGCTCCGCCAGGTGCCCGGGCGGGCTTGGATGTGTACTGGGGAACTTCGATGGCTGCTCCAACAGCCACTGGAGCTTATGCACTGTTGTTAGACGCGATAAAAAAATATAATTCTTTTCACCCTGGCAAAGAACTTACAACAAACGCTTTACTGCTAAGACAAATTCTCATTTCTTCGGCCAAAGCTTTTGATGTCAATCGATTTGATCCTGAAACTCTAGAAAAAGCAGAGGGACAATACACTTGGATTGATCAAGGCACGGGTATTTTAGATCTAGTTGCTGCGTGGAAAATGCTTTTTAAATTTCGAGATAAAATGCCACCCACTGCTGTAACTTATCAAAATAAGCCTGTCGAATTGGATTATAAAATTTTAATCCCAACTACTGGACCTAATGGTATTGCGTATGATGGCAGTCGCATGGGTGATGTAGATAGCCCGGCTTTTGGGACGGGATTATTTTTAGATGCAAAAACAAATGAAACATTAAGGAGAGTTTATATATCTAGATTGTTGCCTGATAACTTAATGAATACTCCAGAAGCAGCAGAGCTTTTAGGACAACAGCTTTTTACTTCTCGAGATGAATTTGTACTAAAGACCGTGATTTATGGTTCAGATAAACGCTGGTTAAAAGTTGGAGTCTTGGACCAGCTTAACTGCTCTGATTCAGAGATGGCAAGATTTACTGTAATTGGCAAAGGTGCCGGCGTAAGCATGAACTCAGATGGCTCTGGCACCTTAGTACCAGTTCAAGATAGTTTGCTTGCGGTTTGTCTAAATCGCGAACTTATTAACGAACTACCTCCGGGAGACCATGGAGTGTTGATTTATGCTTATAGAGCGGTTGACGATACAGTTTCACCATTGCCGTCATTTATTATTCCGGTTTTTTTGTCCATCCCGCACAGAACTTTGGCCAACTCAAGTGCTTACGAAGTTCAGAGTTCTGTTAATAGTTTTGGAGTCAAAAGACATTATGTTGAAATCCCAAAAGGCACAAGTGCTGTAAAAATTACTTTAGAAGTGCCACTGCCCAAACTTACACAAAATGGGAATATCGCATCTGGAGAAAATTGTTCGGGTGTTGAACTCATGGCACTCGAGGGGGATAATATTACCAATCCAATCAAATCCAGAAAAAATGCACGCATTTCAAATTGTGCAGCCGATGGTACTCCTTTAATTGAAGTTGCAAAAAGAAAACTTGGATTTACAAGAATTAATCCAAAACCAGGTATTTGGGATTTGCATGTTTTTGGTCAATATCGTTATTTGAAATCACAATACAAGTTGCGAGTTGATTATGTAATTGGCGAATCTAATTTGGAAAAAATTGCAGGTTCTGTGTCTGCATTAACTGGTTCTTTCAATCTAAAAATAAAGGAAGCGTCTTTTCAAATCGCATTAGACCAAGCAAAAAGCTCATTTGTACTGGATAGTTTATGGAACCATGTTTTAGGTTCAGTAAATAAAGACGAAACAGTTTATGTTGAGGGTCCTCTGGGAATTATGAGAGCTTATCCCCCAGAAGCATCATTGGTCACTATTACAACTGGAGAATCGCCAGGCAATGATATAGATCTAAATATTTTCGAATGCGCGAAAACAGCGACCTCGCCACAAGACTCTAGTTGTAAAGTGATTGCACAAAGTGGCGGTTCGACTGATGAAGAACAAGCTTCGTTTCAGCCACGTGTGGATCGTTTATATGCGGTAAGTGTTGTGGGTTATAGTATTAATAATGTTGGAGCTTTTGCATCTAATGAAAGGATTTTTTTACAGGCTGAAAAGGGTGAGTTAAAATTTTCTGAAAGTGAAAATACATTTCAAGTAGAATATGGATTTACACAAGATCAGATCAATACAAGCAAGCTGCTAAAGAATGAATTATTTTTGTCAAAAAAATGCCAAGTAGCTGGTGGATTGATGCTAAAAACAACAGATGGGCTTGTATTGAAATCAATACCGGTTGAGATTGGGAACTTGCAGTAATTAAGAATTAGTTCTGTTTGGTCGAACAATATTTTGGCGAATTGCTTCATAAACTACGATGCCAACCGCATTAGCAAGGTTTAGAGACCTTACACGATTATCAAAAATAGGTATTTTGTAGGTCTGGTCTTTATATTTTTCTAAAAGCCAGCCTGGCAAACCCTTGGTTTCTTTCCCAAAAAAAAGAAAGCTGCCTGGTAAAAACCGGTGCTCGTAAAAAGTTTTTTCAGCTTTTTTTGATAAAAATACCATTGGTGTATTTTCAGGCATGGTTTCAAAAAACTGATTTAAGTTTTGATAGCGCAAAACCTTTAGATGCTTCCAATAGTCTAAGCCTGCACGCTTGAGTTGTGCATCTGTGATTTCAAATCCAAGTGGCTCAATAAGATGCAGTATGCTCTGAGTGGCAAGACAAAGTCTACCAATTGATCCTGTGTTTTGAGGGATCTCAGGTTCTACTAATACAATGTTCAAACCCAGATTCTCGGTTAAAGTCATCTGGGTACATATCCCCTTATTTTTGGGATGCTCTCGTGACAATCTACGGGAGGATAATCAATTGCTGTAATCATGGATAATTTTTCGTTAAAACCAGGCAAAGGTGCTTGTTGCCCAGGTTGTATTTTAGTATTAATTTCTGTCCAAATATCTAGAAAGTAAAACGTAGTTATTTCTTCTGGTTTATTTTTCCGGCTTACAAAACCAGCTTCTTGGACGTTGAGTTCAGTGACACCAGAGATACAAATTGAAGAATTAGCTGCAACACCATTCACTGTTCTGCGAAATTCAATTGATAATCCACCAGGCTCTTGTGTGCAAGCTGATTGGGCATTGTTTATTGCTGGACCATCAACACTAATTGGTTGATTATTTATGATATTAATTCCACCTGGATTATTAAGTATAAGAGGATGAGTCAGATCTGTTCTGCCACAACAGATGATAATGACTCGATTAGCTGGACCAGGTACGTTTACTGGAGCGAAATCAAAGCCCTGATCCGTACACACACTCAAATCTGATTGAAAAACAATTGCACCATGATTTCCCAGTTGATAGCGATTTGGAGTGGACACGCTGAATGGATCTTGCGCTGTGTGATTTGGAAACGGAAGCAATGGTAAAGGGTTTGGTGCAGGCGCCAAAATAGTAGAATTTGCAGCATTTCGTTGGAGTGGTGTAAATCTTAAATCTAATGATCTCCTAAAAATATAATCAATCACTCCATGTAGTGCCTCCCTTTCGCCTGTCAACTTTCCAGAGTCGACAGATTTTTCTTTGACAAAAGAAAGCTGTCTAAGTTGATCTACAGCAAATAAACCAATCAATATTGAAAGTGCAGCAGCAATGATCACTTCGGTTAATGTAAAACCTGATACTTGTTTATTAATGGTTTTATACTTACTCATTGAATAATACCATCAGATGAAAATGGCGCTGGTACTGTATCAGGAACTATATCTGCGTTCGGATTACCTGAATCACGAGTTTGAAAAGTATTAACAGTAAATTGGATAACATCGCCCAAATGAGTTGGATCTGTAACCGCCGCTCGTGTTTGGAATTTTAGTCTAACTTCACTTCTGATAGTTCTGAGTTCTCTATTTTGTGTAAAGCTTTGTGATGAACTTGGAAACAAATTATCAATCCATAATACAGTTTCACAGTTTAAAGAGTTTTGATCACATAATGTTCCAGGAGGCTCACCAACACGTGGCTTATAGACAATCTTAGGTATTTTTTGTCCAAAACGAGAAGCAGTCATAAAAGGTGCTGCTAAGACATACCTGTTATCAGGAGGTGCAGGAGCAATTGGAGCTGGGGGATCGGGCTTAACTTGGCCATTTACTAATACATCGTAATTTCTAAAATCTAAATTCCTTATAAACTCATGAAAAAGATTTGTAGATGTATCAAATCCAACATTACCTGGAGCAGGTCCACCGGGCCCAGTACCACCGTGACACGAAATGCAATGTGTATTATTCATAATAGTTAGAATTTGATCCGCTACTGGCGTGGGATTATCATTGAAATTTGATCTCAATAAATTGCGAAATTGTCTGCCTTCAGCTCTGCTTGCTATGGACCATGTGTTTATTCTAAATGCTAAATTTCTCCACTGTACTCTATCCACAGCGGCCGGTGGCATAATAATAGGAGGAACAACTGCAGCAAGAGCTGGATTAATTGCACAATTTCCACCTGCATCTAGTATTACATAAGGATGCAAAACCTTAAACAAAGGCTGTGCCTCAGCCACACAAGGCCTTGGGTTCTCAATTTGATTATTATTTCCAGTTAATTGAGCAGCATAAGTGTTAGGAGGGTCATCATGACACGGATCTGGACACATCCAATACATTACAGTTTCTTTGGGGGTGTGTTCTAAAATTTTCTTTACTGCATTGTTTTCTCTAATTAGTTCTGAAGACTGCCTAAGCTGCTTTGTAAATTTTACATTGTGCGTAGTTAAAGTTGACCAAACCAAAGCACCCACCACTAAAATGCCTAACGCCATGATAACTTCTACTAATGTAAAACCTCTTGATGACGTCATTCTAGCACTACAATCGGGCCAGGAAACGCAGAAACTGGTTTTTCACCATGAATAAAAATCGCAATATGTTGATACTTCCACTTTTTGCCCTCTCTATCTTCGTAATCATGCCAACGCTCTAAAAACTCAGCTTGCGAAACATATACATAACCACGAGCATACGAAGGGTCCATTAAATATAAAAACTCGCTGTCCATAGCAACTAATACGCCATAATGCCCATCTTCCCAAATCTCACTCCATGGTTTATCTTTCGAATCTTCATCCCTCCACGCCTGATAAGAAAGAATCACTGTTTCACTCTTTTGTAACGCAGCTTTTAGATCTGCTAACTCTAAATTTTCTTTCATATCTGCAGTTAGTCCATACTTTTTTGCGCCTTCTAATAATTTTTGAGGTTCTGTCCCGTTTTTTTCTGTTGTGCCCAAAACAGAATAAAGCTCTGACTCTGCACCTTCATAAACTTGCCAATAATTGAGCACTCCTAATAACGAAGCAGGTCCACAACTGTAATCGGTGGCTTGCCTGATAATAGGCACTTGTAGATAATTTTTTGGCAAAGAAGGAATTAGAATATTGAAATGTCCCTGGCTTTGTAGCGCTAAAAAAAATGTTAAAGCCATTAGCAATAACCTAACTTTACGCATATAAGCCCCCATTAGAAAAACAATAAGAGGGGTTTATAAAATTCGCTACAAAAAAATGTAATAAATCATCTAACGCTCGGAGTTAATAGCTGGCGATTCAGCAGAATCTAAGGCAAGCTGGGCAACTGTTTCGATTGCTGCTTTGGTAATTGTAACTGCATAATCAAAATTCATGTGTTGCCAATCATCTGTGCTTTCATGATAATGATGCCTTTCAAAGAGTGATTTGTCTTCATTTTCTTGGCTTTTTTCTGTAGCATTCATGTGTTCATTAAAAAAAACAACAGGAAATCCAGTATCTGAAAATATTACTCCATCCGTGTTATACAAATAGGCTTTTGGATCAAAACGAGACCGCAAACGTGGCTCATAACTGTTGGCATGCATTAGAGAAGCTTGAAATGCCAGATTTGCAATTTTGCGCGATCTTAAAGATTCACCAGCATTAACCTGAAATATCCGGTCATTGTTTTCTATATATCCAATCATGTCTAGTAAGACCAAACCTCCAATGTCTTTTTTTCGTTTCAATAAATCACTAACAAAATAACGCGCACCTAGATCATCTGCCGGGAACTCCTCCCCTGTAAAATGTACTAACCAAATATCGTGTAATGGTTTAATGTCTTTCAATATTTCAGCAGCACGCAAAAGTGCAGCAGTAGCACTATAATTATCATCTGCACCTGGTGCTGAAACTAATTCTTTATCAAACTTATCTTCAGAATAAGCAGTATCGAAATGATCTGCCATCAAAATAGGCTTGTTCTGATCCTCAGGCAAAGAACCTGGTATTACAACTACTAAATTAGCTTGTGGAATCTGGATCCATTTATTCTTTTTATGATCAAAATATTGCCAATAAAAATCTTGAGTATAATATTTATTTATGTTCAAACGCTTATAGCGTTTGATTAAATATTTAACGATTTTATTTAATTGATTACCTTGTTCTGTACTATTTTTATGCTTAAAATGTGTAGAAAGATAAATAACATCTTTTTTATATTTTTCAAGCAGAGTGCTTTCATTTGGCCAATTAGAAATAACAGATCCATTAATGAAGGAAGTGGCAGTATTGTCTTCGCCTACTTCATCTAAAGGCGTCAGTAAAGGTGTCGGCACCCACTTGAGATTAAAATCACTCACTTTAATTAAAAATGAAATAGGTTTTCCGTTCCATCTTGAAACTTGAGAAACCGAATGACAAACATACTTGATGTCGGGAGTAACACCATACACTCTCCGTTTTGTAGAAATTTCCTGTATAGGCAGCCATGCACTAACAATTTCTTCTTGCTCACCCCATGTTTTACTCCAAATACAATTTCCAAAAATAGGTTTTATATACAAATCGTGATTCTGTTTTTGTAGAGAAAAAACATCATCAAAGATAAGCTTTTGTTGTCTTCGGTTCGAAGTATATAAAGCTTCTGGCAAAATGAGTTTAGGCAATACGCGTTTTATTTCTAAAATTTTCTCTTTGCTCAATTCTGAGCCTATTTCTAGCCATTTCCAAGCTTGATCTTCGCTTTTGCGATAACGAGCAAAAGCCCACGTTCTTTCACCATAATCATTTTGTACTGGCCAAGCCTCAAATTCTAGTTCTGAAGCCAAATCTAAAATTCTTCTTAGTTCAAAAGCTATGTATTCAGCTTGTACTTTTAACTTTTGTGGCAGAACAAGAGGTTGCTCTTTTACACCTAGTACTTCTATCTCATATGGATTGGCACCCAAATACACTGGCTGCCTTTGCTCTGAGTTGGCTTCGATATTAAGCCATGGTTTTGATTCAGTAACATACGAGGAGAGAAGTAAGCTTGACAACAAATACGGAATTGCCCCATTCATGACTCAACGCGTAACAGTGTTTACCACGTATGTCAACTTGTCCTACCAATAAACTTATGCAATAAAGAAAAAGAGCACGTAATATGATTCATCCACATAAAAAAGAAGAAACCCATCTCCATTTTGTTGGCATTGGCGGGATTGGCATGAGTGGCATCGCCAAGGTGTTTTTAAATCAAGGCTACCCGGTCACTGGCTCTGATCAAGTGGAAACCGATACTACAAAACAGCTCACACAGCTTGGAGCTAAGATTTTTATTGGACATAACGCAAGTCATGTCAAAAACGCACATGTTGTTATCGTTTCATCTGCTATAAAATCTAACAATCCTGAAGTATCAGAAGCAAAAAAACTGCGTATACCAGTCATCCGGCGTGCTGAAATGTTAGCAGAACTAATGCGAGGAAAAACAGGAATTGCAATTGCTGGCTCACATGGAAAAACCACAACAACTTCGATGTTGGCTACGGTTTTAACACATGCGGGCTTAGACCCCACACTAGTTATAGGTGGCAAAGTAGATTCGTTTGGAGGAAACGCAAAACTAGGCCAAGGACAATATGTAGTAGCCGAAGCAGACGAAAGTGACGGTTCCTTTTTACACTTACCTGCTACTTATGGAATTATTACAAATATTGACAATGATCACCTGGATCATTTTGGATCATTAAGCGCCATCGAAGACGCTTTTATAGAGTTTGTAAGTCACTTTCCGTTTTATGGTTTAGTAGCGGTGTGCGCAGAAGATGTGGGTGTGAGACGCACTTTAGAGCGAATGGCAAAACCAATCACAACGTATGGTTTGTCTCCAGCGTATGATTATTATGCAACAGAAATTACGCTAAAATCCATGGCTTCTAGATTTCTTGTGCACTCACAAAACGCAAAAAATCCCATAGGCTCTATTGAACTCAACGTGCCAGGAAAACACAATATCTTAAATGCGCTTGCCATTATTGCCATTGCGGATAGACTAGAAATTTCGTTTTCAAAAATCCATGCCGCACTGTTAAGTTTTAATGGTGTAAAAAGAAGATTCGAAATCCGCCTTCAAAACGAAAAAAATACTATTATTGACGACTACGCACACCATCCCACAGAAATAGCTGCAACTTTAGAGACTGCAAGAAATTTTTGGACAAAAAGTATTATTACTGTATTTCAACCACATCGATACACACGAACTCATATATGTTATGATGGTTTTCTCTCAGCGTTTATTAATACAGATGTTTTAATTATTAGCGATATTTACTCAGCTGGTGAAGATCCAATCGAAGGAATAAATTCAGAACAACTTGTAAAAAGCATAAAAAGAGTAGCCTCAGTAAATCAAAAAATAATTTACGGGGGTGATTTAGAAAACACCAGGCTGAAACTTTTAGAAGAGTTAAAAACAGGAGATCTGGTTTTATGTCTTGGAGCCGGGTCTGTTACACAACTCACGGAACGGTTATTAAAATATGTCTGAAGATTTGAACCCTATAAAATGGTTCTGGAAACATATTCCTAATTTTTCTGGAGAACTTTTATTTGAAGAGACTTTATACAAGCATACTTTTTATAGAGTGGGAGGACCTGCCAGGGTGCTTGCAATTCCTAAAACCCTAGAAGACCTAAAACTGATTTCAGAAGGAATTGAAATAACTAAAATACCTACTACCGTTTTAGGTTTTGGTTCTAATATATTGGTCTCCGATAACGGCTATGATGGATTAGTGATTAAAACAACAAAGCTAAATTTAGAAGTTTCCGCACGCGAAGAAGAAGGAAAATTTATAGTTAAAACTGGAGCAAGTCTTCCATTGTCTGTATTGCTTAGAAATGCAATTCAAGGTGGGTGGGGAGGATTAGAATTTTTGGCAGGCA
>JACRAO010000189.1 GCA_016213345.1 Bdellovibrio sp.
AATCTGCCATTTATTACAGCAGACAATACGGGTCCAAAACATCTAAATACCAGACTAACAAGAGCCAAGCTAGAAGCACTGGTTGAAGAATTAATTGAGAAGTTAGAAGCACCTTGTGAAATTTGCATTAAAGACTCTGGAATTTCGAAAGATAAAATTAACGAAGTTATCTTAGTGGGTGGCATGACTCGTATGCCTAAAGTTCAACAAAAAGTAAAAGAAATCTTTGGAAAAGAACCACACAAAGGTGTCAATCCTGACGAAGTAGTAGCCGTAGGAGCTGCCATTCAGGGTGGAGTTCTCAAAGGAGATGTCAAAGACGTTCTTCTTTTAGACGTAACACCACTATCCTTAGGAATTGAAACTCTTGGTGGAGTTTTTACAAAATTGATAGACAAAAACACCACCATACCAACGAAAAAATCACAAATTTTCTCAACAGCTGCGGATCATCAATCTGCAGTTACTATTCACGTACTACAGGGGGAGAGAGACTTTGCTGAATACAATAAATCGCTCGGGCGGTTTGATCTTGTAGGCATTCCTCCGGCTCCTAGAGGAGTTCCTCAAATTGAAGTCGCGTTTGACATTGACGCTAATGGAATTGTACATGTAAGCGCTAAAGACTTAGGAACTAAAAAAGAACAATCCATCCGTATTACTTCATCAAGTGGACTATCTGAGGAAGAAATCAAACGCATGCAAAAAGAAGCCGACATGCACCGTTCTGATGACGAAAAAAGAAAAGAGCGGGTAAATGCGAGAAATACGCTTGATGGATTGATCTACACTATAGAAAAGACAGTAAAAGAAAACAGCGACAAAATAGAAGCCGCTACAAAGAAGGAAGTAGAAGATGCCCTGGTAGAAGCAAAAAAACACCTGGACAGCCAGGATCTAAACGAGCTTCAAAAAGCTACAGAAGGGTTAACGGCAGCTTCTAATAAAATGGCAGAACAAATGTATAAAGTTGCTGGTGAGCAAGCAAAAAATAATTCTCAAGAAAACAGTCAAAATGCTGAAAAAAATACAGAAAAGAATGAAGACGACAAGAAAAATGGTAAAAAAGACGATGATGTTATAGACGCTGACTTCAAAGAAGTATAGAGTGAGCAACACTCACCATTATGGGAACAAAAAAAGATTATTATGACATATTAGGTGTCAGTAAGAGTGCCTCACCAGAAGATTTCAAAAAAGCTTACCGAAAACTAGCCATACAGTGTCATCCTGACAGAAACCCAGGCGACAAGAAAGCTGAGGAAAAATTTAAGGAGCTCTCCGAAGCTTATGAGGTCTTATCAGATCCTAAAAAAAAGCAGATGTACGATCAATTTGGTCACTCTGCAAGTCAAATGGGTGGTGGTCCTGGGGGTATGGGTGGATTTGATTTTGGAAATTTTTCGGGCACAAATATAAATGACATTTTCGGAGATATCTTTGGTGATATTTTTGGTGGAAGCACCACAGGACGTCGCCGCAGAAGATCCTATGGTCGTCCAGGCAATGATCTAGAAACTCAATTGGATATCACATTTGAAGAAGCTGCATTTGGAGCAGAAAAGGTCATTAGCGTTGCTAAAACAGTAAAATGTGACACTTGCGAAGGACGTGGCGCCAAATTAGGTACAAGTGCATCAAGCTGTCAATCTTGCCACGGGAGTGGCGAAATAAAATTTCAACAATGTTTTTTTTCAATCACTAGGACTTGTACGCACTGTAATGGATCGGGGCAAGTTATTACTAATCCATGCTCAAACTGTCGTGGCACAGGAAACACCAAGAAACGAACACAAATTTCAGTAAAAATCCCTGCTGGAATAGACACAGGCCAAAAGTTAAAATTATCTAATGAAGGCGAAGCAGGAGAGCGTGGTGGTTCACCCGGGGATCTCTATGTTACTATAAATATTTTAAGGCATGATTTTTTTACACGCGAAAATGCAGATATTATTTGTGAAGTACCAATTCCTTTTGCACAAGCTGCATTGGGTACGGAAGTTGAAATTCCAACCCTTGAAGGTAAGGTAAAACTTAAGATTCCATCGTGCACTCAATCTCATAAAACCTTTAGGCTTAATAATAAAGGTTTAGCAATACTTGTGTCATATGGTCGCGGAGACCAGCTTGTACGTGTTTTAGTCGAAGTTCCTACTCGTCTTTCTAATGAGCAAAGAGACCTCCTAATGCGCTTTCAGGAACTGGATCACGGATCATCTAGCCCTATGTACCAGAGCTTTTTTGAAAAAGTTAAAAACTTTTTTGGGTAAAACTATAAAATCACAGACATAACAGAGAGCTTGGTTTGGACGATATCAAAATTTGCCCATGTGTTACATTTTTGAAAAAACTTTGGGGTGGAGAGTTGATTGAGTAAAAATCCCAAATCGAATTATGGACCCTAACAAACTTGCCTTGCACGTCAAACTCTAAGATTTGTCCTTTTTTATATGATTTACCTTCGATTGTCGTGTCCTGTGCTATAAAACACCACTGCAATGCCCCTTCAGGATGAAACTGAATTGAAAGATAATTTTTAGGAAGTGTTGGGCGCCCATCACAATAAATCCCTTGAATATTTTGTATACCAGCCAAAGTGCCAGCTCGAACTTTTCTTAAATGCGTATCATAAAAACGAAGCCAATAATCTTTTGCAAAAAAAATATTTTGATTACCAGCAAAGATAACATCTCGAGATAAATAACAGCTCTCTAGTCTTCCGGATTCGTAAAAATAAATTCCATTTATATACATATTCCCATATTTTTCTGCTGCCCGACAGGGAATATCCGAAATCAAATAATCCGAATAAGAAAGCACGTATTGTATAGCAAGCTTATTTTTATAAATGGTTATATCGGAAACATTTTCACCATAGTATTGAATTTGTGAACCGGGAGTGAAGAGAACTCCATTGATAAGCGTTGATGCAGAAATTTCGCTATATTTCAACAGGCTACTTAAATAAAAAACAATAAAAGTGTGCTGATGAAAAACAGTATTTTGAATTATTGCTTCTCTGGTGATCAAACCATACTGTACTTTTCCATTTGGAAAGAGTGCAAAATCAAAATCCTTGTCATAATAAATACCATCAATTTGAATTTCGTTGATTCTAGTTGAGCTTTCTGCAGCAAAGTGAAAAGAAAAAACAAGAGCACATAAAATTAATAAATTTGTTTTCAATTAGATTTCCCCTTTATTGTCAAACCGTAATATAGATTTTACAATAAAGCAAACAAACAGACTTGACAAACATCAAAACCAATGGACTAATATTTTGAGATATCTACTGGGGGTAGAAAAATGGGAAAAATATGTTTTGTTATTCTGTCACTAGCAGTTTCTAACCTTGCTTTTGCAACAGTACATGTGCAACAAATCCACAATCCCAAAATAGACACACTACAAATCTTAAATGTTGAAAACACACCTAAAACCATACCTAAAACCATAAATGGCATGGCCACACACAGCCAGGTTTTGCGTTCATTTCCCTTGTATGTGGATGAAGACACAGGAGCATCTAGCGAAATTTACGAAGAACTATTGTTTGAAGATCAATACCTTCCCACTCTCTACAAAAACTACATGGATCAAACAAACAGCGTAGACCCCGAATTACAACGCGAAAGCGAAGTTCGCACCTTGGTCCTCCAAGGCCCAACAAAAAACCGAATTAATCTAACCATCTTAGGTGATGGATATACTACAAACGAAAAACAGAAATTTTTTGATGACGCTCAGCGAATCACAGACGATTTATTTAAAGCAAAGACATTTTCGAGCTATCTGCCCTTGTTTAACGTTTTTGCTGTTTTCTTACCATCACAAGATTCTGGAA
>JACRAO010000192.1 GCA_016213345.1 Bdellovibrio sp.
TCCTTATTTTATCAGTAACGGCAAGCCACTGTGCTCGTTATATGTTGTTTCTGTCTTATCAGACTCTACTTGCGAAATCATTTTTTGAGTCCACTCAGTTCCATCTGCTCTTTTTTTAGTAAAATATTCATACTTGGCCGTACTTATAACCGGCTTAGAAGCAACGGTTCTTTCTTTAGAGTCCACCTTGGAATCTGAAGGATAAGTTATCTTAGACTCTATTGAATAATGCCCCTGGTCTTTTGGATCTATTGTATAAACATACTCCGTTAATGTCCCTTCCTTATCTTTTACACTTTTTATATTGTCATATTGCGCTGGAGGGTAATAAGTCATTTGCATTTTCTTGTTATCTGAATATTCAATTTCTGTCATATTGTGTTTTTCATCGTATTTATACTTATAAATATTGCCTTCTGCATCTTTGCTGTAAACCAGGTCGTTTTTGTCATTATATTGATAAATAGTCTCTTTTTTATTTTCTCCTTGTATCTTAATAATTTTTCCATTGCTATTTAAAGAAACAAAAATTTTTCTATTAAAATTATCTACTATTTTTTCAAGCCCACCGTCATCTTTATGATAGAGCATTATATAATTATTATTTCTATCCTTAATTTTTTTCAGTTTTCCATGCAAATCAAACTCTTCAATTTTGCCACTATCTGACGTCCGAATATACATATTAATCAGCTTTGTAATAACTTGATAACTAAACCGACTTGAAAAAAGATTCGTCCCCACACTCAGCTCTCGTGGTTTAACCAAACCCTTTGCTATAAACTTTTCCCATTCATTGTTTCTATGGGTTGCATCTTCTAAAAGTTTTTTTCTATAATCTTTATATTGCGCTTCTGCGCCAAACATTCCTAATGTTTTTGCAGCTTGCAGGATCTGATCAACAGCAGCATTTAGCTCTTTTGCATCAAACGCTTTAGGACTAAACCTATTTTCAGCACCGCCACCATATTCGTGAACAATCACACTTCCATCTGCAGTAACTGTCAAATATGCTTCATACTCATTGCCCCAGCCCCATCCAAAAATACCGTTATAAACTGTTTTTGAGTTATAAACTCTTTCTATTTTAGGTTCAAAGCCTCCGGCATAAAAGAGATCAGTGTATCCAATAAAAAAATTCCCATTTTTCATACTAACCCCAGCCAAACTAATTGACGTGGTTAGAAATAACATCAAGATAACGATAAGTTGCTTCATAAATTACTAGCCCCCAAACTATATCTATTATACCTCAATTTTAATAATTTTGAGGATGACAAAAAAACCTATTAATTCCAACAAGATAATAATCAATATTAGACCCCATCCTATAGTAGTTGTAAAGAGAGGAAGCATAAAATTAGGATCCGAAAAATAAAAAAAGGTCCCCAAAAGTGGGGGTATACACATTACCAAAATCCCCTGGTACAAGCCCTGGGCTGTCATTGCAGAAATTTTCTTTTCGACCTTTACCCGTTCCCTGATAGTTGACGAAATTGTATCTAATGTCTCAGCTAAATTACCACCAGTTTCCTTTAAAATATTTACTGCAGTCACAAACATCTCAACGTCGTCAGAAACTATTCTTTTTGATAGGTTAGTAAACGCTTCTTCTAAGGAAATACCTAATTTGTTTTCATTCAATACTAAGTTAAACTCCTGTTTAATAGGATTTGGCATTTCTGTTACAATAAGAGATAATGATTGCACTACCGAAAGTCCTGACTTCATTCCATTTGACATCAAACTCAGGCCATCTACCATTTGTAAAACAAATTTTTCTACTCTTTTTTTATAAATAAAATTTACAACAGGCTTAGGCAGCTTCCAACCTAAAATAGCAACAATAATTCCAAATATAACTGCAGGAAAGAGTTGTGGCAAAAATAAAACAAATACAATAAGACCTAAACCAATACTTAAAGATAAAAGTGCCAACAGTATTCGTTGAGGAGGAATCTCGATAAACATTTGAGAAAGTTTATCGACTATGTAATCACGAGTGCCAATAGATTGGTACTTCAGCCAATCTAAAATCTTTTTACTATATTGATACGAAATATAAAAAACACTTAAAGTAAAAATTAAGTATCCCAGATACTTTAGTTCCATATCTTATTTACCCGCAAATAATCCTCTGGAGATTTTCATCCCACTGGCTTCCATCTCTTCTACAAATTTAGGAATAAATCCAGTTGGCACAAAACGGCCAATCACCCGTCGTCTCTTATCCAAACCTTCTTGCTTAAAGACAAAAATATCCTGCAAAGTCACCACGTCTCCTTGCATACCCGAAAGTTCAGTAATAGCAACAATTTTTCTGCTTCCGTCATTTAATCTATTTTCTTGAATAATTATATTAACAGCAGAAGAAATTGTTTCCTTAATTGCCCTGGAAGGCAATCCAATACCTGCCATCAAACAGAGTGTCTCTAGCCTTCCTATACACTCTCTTGGACTATTGGAGTGCACAGTTGTCAAAGAACCATCGTGCCCTGTGTTCATAGCTTGCAACATATCTAATGCAGCGCCGTCTCTACACTCACCAACCACAATACGATCAGGTCTCATTCTTAAGCAATTTTTAACCAAATCACGAACCGTAACTTCACCTTCGCCTTCGATATTTTTTGGACGCGTCTCAAGACGGACAATATGTGTCTGCCCCAACTGAAGCTCGGCCGAGTCTTCGACAGTAATAATTCTTTCATTGACAGGTATAAAGTTAGATAAAACATTCAGTAGAGTTGTCTTACCAGAACCAGTACCTCCTGAAATGATAATATTGAGTCTTGCTTCGACGCAGTAGCGTAAGAAATCTGAGATCTCCTCTGTCATAGTACCAAAACCAATTAAATCTTTAGCATCGAACCGTCTTTTGGGAAATTTTCGTATTGTAAGCGTAGGCCCCCTTAGTGCAAGCGGAGGAATAATAATGTGCACGCGTGACCCGTCACGCAGTCTTGCATCAACAAAAGGCACTTTTTCATCTACTCTTCTGCCTAATGGCGTTACAATACGTTCAATCACATTCATCATCTGTTGTTCACTCGAAAAAGTCACTTTTGAAAGCATAACCTTGCCAGCACGTTCAATATAAATCTGATCCCTGGCATTAACCATAATTTCAGTCACTACATCATCAGCCAAAAGATCTTCTAGAGGTCCAAGACCTAAAGCTTCGTCTAGTACTTCTTTGACCATTTGAGCTTTCAAATCTCTAGTAGGCAATAATCCAGATGTATCTTCTGTATTTAAAATATCCAAAACTGCTTTTTGTGTTTTTTCTCTTAAAACTGCTCTTTGTTTTGGATCATTAACATCAGCAAAATTTTTTTTCAAATCCATTTGTTCAATAAGTGCCCTATGAATCCTTAATTTCATCACTGTCCAGGCATCTAACTGTACAGCATTAGACCTACCCAAAATAATATCAACTGCTGAACCCTGTGCTATTTGTTTAGATGATTCAGTTGGCACTTGCCCGACTTGCTGAAGTTGTTTGCTTTTTTGAGCATCAAAATTTGGTTTAATTAGTTTTGTAAGTTGTTCTAATAAATTCATTTGTTGCATTTTACGCACCAAATCATGGTATGCTCTTGTAGCAACTGAATTTGCAACCCCAAGGCAAAGTGGCGTATTTTTAGTTAAACAATGCTCACTTGCTTGAGCATCCTCAGGAATGACTCCAAAAACATTTTTACCAATATTTTTTTGTAACACTTGCGGATGAATCACTTGACTAGGCGAATAGCGATTAATGATAAGTTGCACCATATCAGGTGGAAACAAAAGCTCTTGTATTTTTGATAAAATACGTTTTGTTTGATTAA
>JACRAO010000193.1 GCA_016213345.1 Bdellovibrio sp.
AGTTTTTATGAATGCGGGAACACATTTGGGCGAAACCAAAGATAAACTTTATAAGGTAGTGGTTTATTTTTTCAAAAAACCACCAGTGTTATTAGATGTTGGAGATATTGGTAACGCAAGATTTATCGAATTTACGCAAAATCAATTTAAATACGAATACAGAAAAAATCTCTTCGTTCCAGAAGAAGCACTAATTTATGCAGCAGAGTGGGTTATTCAGAAAGACACTCCAAACAATATTAAAACGACGATTGATAAAATTTTAATGCGCCGGAAAGAAACACAGCCAATTGACCACCCATCATGTGGAAGTGTTTTTAAAAATCCAAAAAACAAAAAGGCTTGGCAAGTTATTGATGACCTTTGGTTAAGGGGTTATCAAATTGGAGGAGCACAATTTTCTGAAAAACACTGCAATTTTATTATTAATTTAGGAACAGCAAAAGCTAGTGACATTAAAACACTAATTGATCTAGCAAAATCCAGAGCAAAGCAGGAACTTGGCATTGAACTCGAAGAAGAAGTAAAATATTTAGGATTTTAAAAACACTTTGTGGCCAGTATTAACCATTAACCTTGAGTCTCTAAAATTTTTTCACTGCATAAAGGGGTAGATAAGAAACTCTTTCGGATTCTTTAAAATTTAACAATGAAGAAATATAAACTCTAGGGAGCTGAAATTTTTTTTGAAGCTTAAATAAGCTTTTGCTTTTCACTTGAGTTCCAGCCTTGATTTCTAACGGTAAAATCTTCTCTTCGCGTGACACAATAAAATCAACTTCTGCTTGATTTTCATGACTCCAATAATAGAGCTCTTTTTGAAGAAAAGTTTTAAGCTCTTGTGCTACAAAATTTTCAGTAAAAGCACCTTTATACTGTAAAAAAACCTCGCTTCTTTTGAGAATGGTTTTAGCATTGAGTCCCAAAACAGCCGAAAGTAACCCAGTATCCAAGAAATAGATCTTAAAATGCTCTAATTCTCTAAAACCACTGAGTGGCAACTCCATTTTATTTATTTTATAAGATGGGTTTACTAATCCTGAATCAATAAGCCATTGGAGAGCTTCTTGATATTCGCGAGAACGAGCTGATTTTTTAATTTCTGAAAATTTAAATTTTTTATTCTCTCTTGCTAACTGAGAAGGAATCGAGTTCCAAATCCCTGAGATTTTTATCGCGATTAAAGGAGTGGTATATTTTGAAAAATCATTTTGATAGCCCAATAAAATTTCGTTTTGGATATTTCTGACTTCATTGAAATCTTGATTTTTTTGAAAAGAAACAACTGCCTCTGGCATCCCTCCAACGAAATAGTACTGTTTTAAGAGTTCCAACAATTTTTCATGAAAAGGGTTTTCTAGTGCTAAAAAATCTTTTTTAAAATCCAGATATTCTCTGAGTTGTTTGTGCCCCATTGCTTCTAAAAATTCACAAAAATGAAGGGGATACAGATCAAAAAAATTTACTTTCCCTACTGGAAATGGCGAAGACCGTCCAAGCTTCACTCCGAGTAAAGACCCCGCAGAAACAAGATGAAACTCATTGGCTTCTTCGTGAAAGTACTTTAAACTTTTTAATGCATTTGGACAGGCTTGAATCTCATCAAAGAAAAGAAGTGTTTCTTGAGGCAAAATTTTTTTCTCAAAATAGATCGAAAGTTTATCTATCATTTTTTTAGGTTCTAGTTTACCTTGAAAAAAATCTTCTAATGCAGGGTCATTTTCAAAGTTGAGGTAGACAAAGCTAGAATATTGAGACTCAGCGAACTGTTTCAGTAGATGTGTTTTACCAACTTGTCTCGCTCCTCTGAGAATGAGCGGTTTCCTACGCTCTGACTTTTTCCATTCTAGTAATTTTCGATAAAGATCTCTATTGATCATAAACGTGGTAATCTCTACTAACAATACCCTAAAAACGTGGTAAAACATATAAAATAACTCATAAAAACGTGGATACAACACACCAAGTAATATTAGCGACTTAATTGTGGCTAAAACAGCCATAAATCAGACGCATTTGATCTGTTATATTATTAAGCAAGTACCCGGAAACAGATTGGAACGATTACAAGGAAAGCTAAAAGGATTTTATAGTATTAGAATAAACAGTCAATGGAGAGTTATTTTCAACTGGTTCGAAGGAATAGCTGAAAATATAGAAATTATTGATTACCACTAAGTAAAAGGAGTAAAGCAACAATGCTGCCAAAAAACAGACCACCTGCACATCCAGGCGAAATACTACAAGATGAGTTTTTAACACCGCTCGGAGTGACTCAGACAAGTCTTGCAAAACACTTTGACTGGACTCATGCAAAAATAAATGAACTAGTAATGGGTAAAAGAGGAGTAACACCAGAAGTAGCTCTATCTCTGGCTGAAGCGCTAGGTACTTCGGCCGAATTATGGCTCAATCTACCGCGTAATTATGATTTGTGGTTTGCACAAAAAACTCATAAGAAAAAAGCAAAACTATTAAAGGCAGCTTAACCAAAACAAGTTAGAGGTTATGAAAAAACTATATGAGAGTACTACTATAATTTCTATTATTGTTTAAGCATTATTCACTTGTACAAATGATCTACAATATTTTTTTGTGCGCCTGGATGGCAAAATTCCTGTACTGCTTGTTCCATTTTTTCTAATAACTCATAATTGAACATAAGCTGCCTTATTTTTTGTGCAATATCTTTTTCTGTGGTTTTCAATTGCTCCATAATAATTGCTGCACCCTTGGCTTCGAAAATTTTTGCATTCTTTAGTTGTTGCTGATCCGTGTGGTAAGGCCAAGGCACTAAAACAGAAGCCCTCCCCACCGCAGCTAACTCTGATAACGTCGAAGACCCGGAACGGCAAATCACAAGTGATGCCTTCTCATAACACTCAAGCATATTGAAAATAAATTTTTCTACTCGTACCGAAACATTAAAATTTTTATAAGCTTTATAAATTCTTTCATAATCCTTCTCGCCTGTTTGATGAATAATAGAAAGTTTTGGAAACAAATCCGTTAAATAAGGCATAGACTCTAATATAAGAGTGTTTAACCCCATGGCTCCCTGGCTACCTCCGAAAACAAAAATCACAAATGGTTCGCGCACGGCCTGTTTAAGAAGCCTAAATTCCGATCTAATTGGATTTCCAGTTACGAAAACTCTTTTTCCAGAAAACTGCTCTGCTAACTCAGGAAAAGCCACAAAAACAATATCTACAATCCTTCCCAGAGTTTTATTTGTAAATCCAGATACAGCATTTTGCTCTAAAAGCGCTGTTTTGCCTCTCCAAAAAAAACTAATCAAAGCCGCCATTAAAACAACAGGACCAGAACAATAACCGCCAACACCTAAAATAGCCTGAGGACGAAATTTGCATAAAATCCAAAGTGAAACCAAAAGCGCCCACGGCAAAAGTAAAAAAGTTTTTAGTTTTTTAATAATCCCTACATCAACCAATGGACCAATTTGTAAAAAATATAAAACAATATCCTTACGTGTAAACGTTTTTTCTTCGATGCCTCCTTTTGCACCAACAAATATAACCTTTGAATCAGGAAATTTTTCTTTCCAGGCATGAGCCACAGCTAACCCGGCAAAAGCATGCCCTCCGGTCCCCCCCCCAGCAATAAGCAAAGCAGGAGAGCGTGCGGCATTCATGTTTTCTTGGCCTTCGGTCCTTTTGAAATGCTTAAGATTACACCAACAATAAATAAATCAATCAAAAGCGCAGAACCCCCATAACTAATAAAAGGCAAAGTCAATCCTTTGGTGGGCAAAACACCTAAAGTCACACTCATATTAATAAAACCCTGCAATCCTAAAATTAGAGTCAAACCAATCGCTAAAAACAAAGCAAACCGGTCTCCAAATTTGCGATAAGCATCCCAACCAATACGAATACCTTTATAAGTAAGATATAAAAAGACTAAAACAACTGCAGCAATCCCTAAAAAACCAAGCTCTTCTCCAATCACAGCAAAAATAAAGTCATTATGCGCTTCTGGTAAGTAAAACAGTTTTTCCTTTCCATTGCCAAGCCCAACACCCCAAACAT
>JACRAO010000191.1 GCA_016213345.1 Bdellovibrio sp.
ATAAAATTTTCATTATATACAAAATAAAGCTGAAGTTTTTGGATGCTTTCCCAAAGAGTTGTTTCATAAACTTGGTCGTTTTTGTGAAACACAACCAATTTGTCTTGCAATAGTAACTCCAAGTTATCCCAGTTTGCTTTGTTCCACGGTTTTGGTGTTCCCAATATTTTTTCTAAATCATATTCCCAAATTGTTAGATTAGGGATGGGCTTTCCAAAAAAACTTCCTTTAACTCTTTGGCCTACTTGTTCTTTTAGTAGCTGAATCATTTCTTTAATTTCAATATTAGATTTTTCTAATAACAACTGTGCTCTTTTTAAACCTTTGCTTAGTTCGTAGTAAACATGAGAGGGGAGTAAGATTTCTAACTTTGATTTTATTTGCAGTTGTTCAAATACTGTTTGTGGTGAAATCTCATTACTTAATATGAGTACGTTCTTATGTGAAGTTGTTTTATTAAAATCTAGAGTTTCCGTATTTGCATTAGTTTTATTTTCTTGTTTAATAAACCACAAGACAGGATTTGTGCAGAGTTCCAATAAATCATCTAAGATTTGTAATTTTTCCCATTTTGTAAGGTTTTTTGTTTTTTGGCAGAGTTTTTCTAAAAACTCTGATTTCGAAGTATCTGCTTGCGATTCGGCAAATAAAACTAAACCAGCTTCTCTCGCGGCTTGCTCCAATTCGAGTGGTGAGAGTGGATTTTCGCAGGCATTCAAAAAAGAATCTACAATGCCAGTTTCAGTATTTGTTTCGGGTTGACTTAGAAAACATGAAACAATGGGATGCGTTGGTGGCAATAATGAAATGCATTGATAAGCTTTTTGTTTTAGTCGTGGAGTGCTTGGCGTTATATTGTTTAATTTGAGCCATTGTGAAGTCATTCGCATCCATATTCGACTTTGTTTTGGGTAGGTGACTACACGCAAAATGCCTTGTGGTTTTAAAAGTGAGCTTAATTTATTTAATAGTCTGGATGGATTGGCACTATGGTGTAAGACATTGCTAGCTATTATATAGTCAAATGGTTCTTTCAGTGCCTCGATGTTTTGGTGTAAGAGTTTTATTTGAGGTAAATCTGTTTTTTTATAAGGTCTTAAGAGTAGATTTGTTAGTTTATAAAACTCAATACGTTTTGCTAAAAGATCTAATGACGGTTGGCTAAAATCTATTGCAATAATTTCACTTGCTAGTGGATGTGTTATTGCAACCAGGAGTGGCTCAAATGTGCCAGCACCGGCTACTAATATTCTTTTTCCTGCATGCGTGAAATGATCAGTGCTTTTATTGAGGGTTAAAAGTTCAAATCCGTATTCATAGCTCAGTGTCTTGCCTTGGTTTTTTCTAGGCAGTGCAAATCGAGAGAGAGGTGGATACGGGAAACGTTCGTATTGTTCCCTGACGGTGTTCATTCATATTAGTATAGCATAGCGAATAGGTTGATTCTTTTTTAAATGCCATTAAGGGTGGTGTTTTCTAAAGTTTACCGCTCTATGTTCAATATCTCAGTTAAAACATTTTTAAACACTACTCTGAGTGGTTTTAAGGCTTTTGTATAATTATTAAACTGGGCTTCTTTTGAAGTTTTCTTTGTCGGTAAAATATAATCAGTAATGCCCTTGATCGTACAGAAGGGTATTTTAGCTTGAGAACAAACTATAGCCTGTTCATAAGCCTCCATATCTACAAGATCATAGGGATTATATTTTTTGTCATAATGATTTACAGGTGAATCAGTGCTTAATAGATGAGTTTGTGTGTGAATATAGATATTCTTAGACAATAAAAATGGCAGTTTATTTTGTATATTTTCATCTTTTGTATTGCTGATCTGAGAGGGAAGAACTAGGTTTCCTATTTCTAGTTGTTGCTTAAAACTTCCTGCACTGCCTAAGTTTAAAATAAAAGCCGGACGTAAGTTATTAACTATCCATTGTGCGCTTTCGTGTGAATTTTTTGGACCAACACCGGTAATAAATATAATATGTCGGTTCAGCGCTGGAGCTGTACAGTCGTTGTTTTTTGTAATGATTGCAATATCTTGTGATTTTAGCCATTCCCATGGCAGTTCTGATTTAAGGGCTGCGGTGATAAGCAACATCAAACTACTGATACATGAAAAAAACCATTTCGCCTAGTACACTTTATTTTCTTGTAATACACGAATAATGTCCTAATATTATAAAAATGTACACAAGGGGTGCCATGGTGGGTGGAGTATGTATAGTTTTATTGTTATTCTGTAGCTCGTCTTCATATGCTCAAAACAAGGTTTTGATGGGGGTCTTGGGAGATTCTATTTCTGCTGCAACTTTTGCAAATACAAGTGTTAGTACAGCTAAAGCATTGTCCTTGTTTGTATCGCCATACGAGCCAATGTTTGATCCTTCTATTTTTTTATATGAGAATAAAGAAACCTATTCTTGGGCTACGGGTAACAAAATCCAATCACACTATTTGTATTTAAAAGATTATTTAGAAAAACATGAACAGGCAGAATTAGCATTTATTAACGTTGCTATTCCAGGAGCCGAAATCTATCAGCTTAAACGACAAACTGAAATTTTATTAAGTAGATTAAAATATGAAAATTATGATTATTTAAAATATGTCACCCTAATGATTGGAGCCAACACCGCCTGCTCAGTAGAAAAAGTGCGCGAGTTGCCGTTAGAAGATATCGTGAGAGATCTTAAAGAAAATTTCAAATTACTTGCTCAAGTGAATCAATATGAAAGAATAAAAATTTTAGTTTCATCTATTCCTAAAATACCAGAGCTTGGCAGAAAAAGTATTATGGATACTAAAACTTGGTCTGGATTTACATGTCATTTATTTAGGGATCAGATTTTGCACTCATGTAATGAGTTGGTTTTATGGAAAAATAAAAAAGAATATTTAGAGAAACTAAAAGTAGTAAGAACGCTAAATGAGCTTATTCAAAATGTAATTAAAGACGCCCAGCAGTCATTTCCTAGTTTAGACATATATTATAGCCCTCAGTTTTTTAACACCACAGTTTTGCCAGAAGATTTGGCAGCTGATTGTTTTCATCCTAATGCTAGTGCACAGGAGAAAATCTCAGAGCTTCTTTGGCAAGAACAACCTTGGTTTCATTAAATCCAGCATATGCAGGATAATCCACGATAAGTCATTAGAATTGTTTTGTTTTTTTAAATAATAAGAAAACGCAAATATTTGCACATATTTAATTGACACTACGCATATATTTAGCTAAAATACTAGCTCATGACTGTGCTATTTAACTAATACACATGATGGAGCTATATTTTGACAAAGAAAAAATGGACAGAAGGTCCAATTTATTTACAAATTGCTGAAGAAATCCTAAAAATGATTGCCAGAGGCGAGCTGCACCCAGGAGAAAAAATACCCTCCACTCGTACATTAGCAGAAACTTGGATTGTTTATCCCAATACAATAGTAAGTGCTCTTTTCGAACTAGAGCAAAAAAAAATTCTTGAATCTAGACGTGGACTAGGAAATTTTATCTGTGAAAATATATCTATTGAAAATGTGAAAAAAGAACTTAT
>JACRAO010000004.1 GCA_016213345.1 Bdellovibrio sp.
CAAGAGGCTTTTGAGATTGCCGAAGCAAAATCTATTTTGGAAATTGAACAAATGGGGTTAAAACTGGAACATAGACTTTATCCAGAAACTTTGAGTTGGATTTTGAAAGAAAAATTTGAAATAAAAATGCGGGAGGGTAGAACTTGTGTTTGCAAGGATTGAAGTAGCCACTCAGCCAGCCATCATAGATCCGCGTGCACAAGGATATTTGAGGAAATTAGAGCTTGTCTCGCCACAAATTGCTAGACAAGTGAGGTGGGCAAGGCTTTTAGATATTTATTGGATCGAGCTTCCTGTTTCTCGAGAAGAGTTTATACCAGCCGCTGTTGAAATTTTATGGGATCCTGTTTTGCAATGGTTATTTAGTGGCAATTTGATTCCTGCGGCAAGTGGTTCGCACGGTACATTATTGGATTTGCTCGAAGTGGCTCCTCACCGTCCTGGAGTATTTTATGCTATCGAAAAACGTCTAAGAGCTGGTGTAACTGATAATGTTGGAAACACTTGTTTAGAAGCTTTTGAAATATTATTGGGTAAAAAACTTAGTGGGGCTAGGGCTGCAAGTGGAAGCATGCTTATTTTAGAAGGGCCACAATTAAATGAAGATCACTTGCGCAAAGTGGCAAAAGATTTATTTTGCAATGATCTTATCGAAACTTGGACCGTGTTTTCTGAAAAAGAACTTCTGAATAATGATCGCTTTCACCAAGAACGAATTAAAAGAGATTTTCCCAGAATGTTTTTAAAACCTTCTGCTCAAGTAGAAACTTTTCAACTGCAAGACTTTAAGGATCAAGAACTGTTAAAACTAAGTGAAAAACGTCTATGGGCTCTTTCTACTGACGAAATGAAAGCAATTAAGAAATATTTTTCGAATCCACAAGTCATAGAATACCGAAAAGCAGTTGGACTATTGGATGCCACAGATGTTGAAATGGAAATTTTGGCTCAAACTTGGTCAGAACATTGCAAGCATAAGATTTTTTCAGCTAAAATTAATTATAAAAATACGTCACAGGATTGGGTTAGCACTAAAGACAGGGCAATTCCTTCTACCATTGACGGGCTATTTAAAACTACCATTGCAGGTACTACAGCTTTGCTTGCCAAACCATGGCTTTTATCTGTTTTTCATGACAATGCAGGTATAGTAGCCTTTGATGAAGAAGACGCTTTTTGTATTAAAGTAGAGACTCACAACAGTCCTTCGGCTCTGGATCCATATGGTGGAGCACTTACGGGCATAGTAGGTGTGAATCGGGATATTTTAGGTTGTGGGTTTGGAGCCAAGCCTATTTTTAATACGGATGTATTTTGCGTAGCTCCACTAGATTATGATGATGTTTTGCCACATCGTGTTTTGCATCCTAGGAGAATTTTAGATGGCATCAGGCGGGGTGTGGAGCATGGGGGAAATAAGAGTGGTATTCCCACAGTCAATGGTGCCTTGGTTTTTGATGAGCGATTTTTAGGTAAGCCATTGGTGTTTTGTGGCACTGGTGGTTTTATGCCAAGAAGTATAGCCGGAAAGAAATGTGAGTTGAAAGAAATCCGCTCTGGAGATCACATATGTATGGTAGGAGGCAGGATTGGTAAAGATGGAGTGCACGGAGCTACGTTTTCGTCTTTAGCACTTACGGATATTTCGCCAGTATCTGCAGTACAGTTGGGTGATCCAATTATACAAAAAAGAATGAGTGATTTTTTACTAGTGGCTAGGGATTTAGGCCTCTATCGAGCAATTACAGATAATGGTGCAGGTGGATTATCTTCGTCGGTTGGTGAATTGGCTCTACTCTCCAATGGTGCACGCATGGATGTAGGTTTAGCTAAAACCAAGTATCATGGATTGAAACCATACGAACTTGTCATAAGTGAATCTCAAGAGCGTATGACAGTAGCAGTAGCACCAGAAAAATTATCACTTTTTTTAGCACTTGCCGAGCGGCATAGTGTCGAAGTAAGCCAACTTGGAGTGTTTACACAGACTGGAAAATTTGAAATTTTAAATAATGGAACTTTAGTTGGCTGTTTAGATTTAGAGTTTTTGCACAAAGGAGTGCCAAGGCTAGAACTTAAAGCCGAGTGGAATGGCAGAGTGAAGTTGCAAATTCCACCAAGCATGAGTCAAGACAGCGAAGAATTGTGGGGTAGTGAAATTTTGCTTGAACTATTAAGTCAGCCAAATATTGCGTCTAAAGAATGGATGATTAGGCAATATGACCATGAAGTGCAGGGCTGTAGTGTGATCAAACCATTGCATTCGGTAGGTGTTGGTACATTGGCTTCTCAAAGTGGTCCAAATGATGCCGCAGTGATTAAGCCAAAACATAATTCGTTTTCTGGTCTTGCCATAGGATGTGGAATTAATCCAAAGCTTTCTTTTGTTGATCCATATATTATGGCGCAATATGTAGTGGACGAGGCAATTAGAAATGTCCTCTGCGTTGGTGTGGAGTATGGAAAGAGTGAATCTGTTTTATCATTAGTTGATAATTTTTGCTGGCCAGATCCTACCCAAGATCCAGGTTTAACAGGAGCACTAGTGCGTGCATGTTATGGATTGCATGATGCAAGTTTAAACCTGGGTATTCCGTTGGTTTCTGGCAAAGACAGCATGAAGAATGATTATCATGGTATAAAAAATGGAAAACCTTGTAAAATTTCTGTTACTCCAACATTGCTTATGACTGCAGTTGGCAAAGTTGCTGATATTCGTTTAAGTAGAACCAGTGATTTTAAGTCAAGTGGAGATGTTATTTATTTATTGGGACTAGGAAAATTTGGACTCTTGGGTACTGAGTATCAAACACTTGCATTTATAAAAAATAAAAAAAACGAAAAAGCATATTTCCCAGAAAACGCGAGAGCGTTTGAGCCTGATTGGAAACAGGCTTTAAAAACCTATCAGTGGCTTGGCGGAGCACATGGGAAAAAACAAACAGTAATAAAATCTTTACACGATGTTTCAGATGGTGGGGTTCTAATTGCTGTGGCTGAGTGTTTATTGGCTAGAGGATTTGGTGCGCAAATAGAAATCCCCCATGATCGTGAGAAATGGGAATTTTGCTTTGGCGAAGGATTTCATAGTTTCATAGCAAGTGTGACTGAGAGTGATGCTGCAGTCATTGAAACCGAATGGCAAAGTGAAGGAATTTTCTATCTAAGACTAGGAAATACTACTACAACAAACAGGCTTAATGTAACTTGGAAATCTAGTGGACATGAAAAAAATTTTTCTGTTCCCACTCAAGCTCTTAGAGAAGCTTGGCAAAAAGAGGGCTATTGGCAATGAGTCAAATACCACGAGCGCTTGTTTTATTTGGGGATGGTATTAATTGTGAATGCGAAACAGCGCAAGCTTTGCGGCTAGTTGGATTTGATGTAGAAATAAAACATCTTAATGATTTAATTGCAGAACGATGTACAAATGAAGAGCTTGCCCAAAAATATGCTCTTTTAGTTTTGCCTGGAGGATTTTCATTTGGTGATGATTTAACTAGTGGAAAAGTTCTGGCTTTAAAAATACGACACTCTTTGGGGTGGAATTTGTCTTTTTTTGCTGAGAGGGGAGGCTTGATCGTTGGAATTTGTAATGGGTTTCAGGCTTTAATTAAGCTTGGAGTTTTTGGGAGTGAAATTTCTATTACTATGAATGAACAAGGAAAATTTATTAATACTTGGGTAAAGGTAACTCCACGTGGAACAAAATGCGTTTGGCTAAAGGGAATTGGCACTATGGAATTGCCCATAAGACACGGAGAAGGAAAAATTATTATTAGTAAGGTGAGACATCAAGAAATATTAAATAAGCTAGATAGAAATCAAATGATGTGTTTATTGTATGAAAACAATCCAAATGGAAGTGAAATGAATTTAGCAGGTCTATGCGATAGTACGGGGCGGATTTTTGGTTTGATGCCACATCCAGAAGCCTTTGTCAGGTGGACTTCGCATCCTGAGTGGACTATGACTGCTGGGCGCTCTAGTGCTCCTGGGCAGGGATTGGCAATTTTTGAAAATGCATTTCAGGAGGCAATACATGCAAAGTGAATTTTCTTGTAACTTAAAAATCAGACGTGCTTTGATTTCAGTTTCTGACAAAACTGGTATTTCTGAGCTGGCTAAGGCATTGGCGATATCAGGGACAGAGTTAATTGCAAGTTCCGGGACAACAAAGGTTTTACGTGAGAGCGGACTGCGAGTAATACCAATAGAGAAAATTACAGGCAATCCTGAAGCTTTTCAGGGCAGGATGAAAACTCTGTCTTTTCAGATCTGTAGTGGAATACTTTATCGCCGTGGTCATGAACAGGATGAAGTAGATCTGAAAAAATTAAATATTTTGCCAGTGGATTGTGTGATTGTTAATTTTTATCCGTTTCAAAGAAAATTGGATCAATTGAGAGAAGAAATAACAAAAGCAAATAAGAAAAGTAAAAGGAGATTATCAGAAGAAGCTATACTTTCATTAATAGAAGAAATTGATATTGGAGGTCCTACACTTGTTCGTGCAGCGGCAAAAAATTTTCCTCATGTGTTGGTGATAACCAAGCGAGAACAGTATAAAAAAGTTATCCAAGAATTAAACACAAATGGAAGTATTTCTTTGTCTCTAGTCCAATCTTGTACACGAGTGGCTTGGGAGGTGGTTTTAGAGTATGATCGCACAATTGCTCAAATTTTTGGAATGAGAAGAACTTTGGATCTTAAGTATGGTGAAAATCCACATCAAAGTGCTTATATTGAATATGACCTGGATGGTCCAGTTTTATGGGGGGAACCGCTCACTCATGCTGATATTTCGTATAATAATATTTTAGATCTTTCAGCTTGTTATAGTGTAGCAAGTGATCTAATGCGTTTGGAGCCTGAGTCAACGCATGTTGTGATTGTGAAGCATAATAATCCTGCCGGTGTGGCTTCTGTTCCTAGAACTTATCACCAAGCGCAAAAGTTGGCGCTTCAGAGGGCGTGGGAAGGTGATCCCGTTTCAGCTTTTGGTGGGGTGATTTTATTTTCTGATGAATTAGAAGAAAATACGGCGCAGTGGTTATCTGATAAATTTATTGAACTAGTTTCGAGTCCTGGATTAACAAAAGATCATCCAGCACTTTTGCAAATGCTTACGAAGAGAAAAAATCTAAAAGCTTTGGCAATTAAAAAAATTAAGGGGGATGAAGATTTATTTTCTATTTCTGTTCCAGGGGGAAGGCTTTATCAGAAAACCGATCAAACGGTGCTTGAAGATCTAAAGCCAGTAACTCTGCAGAAGTGGCCTAAAGAAAAAGAGAGATTGGCTAGGTTTGGTATAGCAGTTTGTCGTGCGTTAAAGTCAAATGCAATTGCTATCGTGAGAGAAGTACCCAAGGAAGCTGGTGGAGAGGCGGGATGTTTTCAGCTAGTGGGAGCCGGCCAGGGTCAGCCCAATCGGGTAGACGCACTGGTGAGATTGGCAATACCCAGGGCAAGGATAGTGCTAGAAACAATTGGTGGAGTGCTTTCAGATTGTGTTTTAGTTAGTGATGCTTTTTTCCCATTTCGAGATTCTGTGGATCAAGCCAGTCGTGAGGGGATCAGATGGATTGTGCAGCCTGGGGGGAGCATCAAAGATGCTGAAACAGTGTCAGCATGCGATGAGCACGGAATTGCCATGGTGTTTACTGGAGTAAGGCATTTTAGGCATTAACTGTCCTGCTAACAGTAACGGTAACAGTAACTGGGAACAGTAAATAGTTTAGCTAAGTTAGAAAAAATTACCCTCATATTAAATATATTTGGTAAAAACTAGTAATCTTTTGACTTATTGCGTCTTGATGAAAATAACAGTTGTTTTATTTCGTGTATTTGCCAAAATATACTATGGATGAGGTATGGGGTTATGAGGGATCGAACTAGGATTTTAGCGTTTAGCATGTTACTGACTGTGGGCTGTCCTTTACATCCGGTACAGTACAATAATTTAAAAATAAATTTTTATAACGCAGTTCAAAAGAATCTGTCTTATTCTAGTAAGACAGACTTGGTTTTACCTGAGCCAAAGTTATATTCTTCTTCCGCTTTTCCAGAAACTGCATCTCAATTTGATTGCCTAGCAGTAAATGTAATGGGAAGTGGTGTTGTAAGTAACTCAGATAAAAATCCAGATTCTTTTATGCCAGATTTGTTAGCGGGTAAGTTTTGTTCTTATTCTGGTATTACTTCTGCTCCTTTTGCGCAATCTAGCTCAGAGATAAAAGTAGATCTAAAAGTTCCATCAGGAAAAGATCGCATTATTCAGGTTTTGGGCATTTTAAATCAAGGAAAAAATCTTTGCAATCAGGCAAGTTCACTCGGGCAAATGGTAGAATTAACTGGTTCATATGAAATAGCGTTTGAGCTTGGTAGAGCGCAGGTGAATTTATTTTCAAATCAGACAGTTTATATTGAAAACAAATATGACAATTTAAGTTTCGAAGAAAAATTTAAACGTGACGTGGGATGTAGTAAGTCTAGTGGTGATAATGGATTTAATAAGCCTACACCAACTGCTTCTAGTTTTTTTCTTGCTGATTCAAATAATAATAGGATTTTGATTTGGGTAACTCCACCTACTACAACACAACAACCGGCAGATTATGTTTTAGGGCAAGCTGATTTTGGTACGGCTGCGGATGGATGGAGTAATCCAAGTGCAATCACATTATCGAAACCGCGTGTAGCAAGAACAGATGGCACACATTTTTTTGTGGCCGAAAAATCAAATAACAGAGTTTTGATTTGGAATACTATACCTACAACAAATGGGCAGGCAGCAGATATAGTTTTGGGTCAGCCAAATATGACGTCTAATTTAGGAAATAATGGTGGAGTAAGCGCAAGCAGTTTAATTGAACCATATAGTGTTTTTAGTACAGGATCACAACTATTTGTAGCTGATACATCAAATAACAGAGTTTTGATTTGGAATACTATGCCTACAACAAGTGGACAGGCAGCGGATTTAGTTTTGGGCCAGTCAGATATGTCTACAAATAATATTAATGGAGGCTATCCAGTTGGTTCTATAAAAGGCTCAAGTTTCAAGAGCCCTACTGACGTTTTTGTTTATGATAATAAATTATTTGTAGCTGATATGCTAAATAACCGTATATTAATCTGGTCTACAATACCTACTGCAAATAATAAGACAGCAGATGTTGTTCTAGGATAAGCTGATATGAATACTAATTATTTTGCTACTACTCAAAATGGATTATTCAACCCATGGCGAGTTTATGTAGCTCAGGGAAAGATTTTTGTTTCAGAGTATGGCAATAGTCGTGTTTTGATTTGGAATGGTATTCCTGCAGCAAACGGAGGTGATGCAGCTTTAGTGCTTGGTCAACCATCTTTTACAGCAAGCACAGAAAATAACGGAGGTATTAGTGCGAAAACTATGTATCAACCAGCAGGAATGTGGTTAAGTTCACAAGGTGTTTTTTACGTTAATGATGCTCTAAATAATAGAGTATTAGGGTGGAATTCTATTCCGAGCATTAATCAACAAGCAGCAGATTTTGTTTTAGGCCAGCCTGGTATGACTACACGAGATGTAGGTGTTAGCGCTACAGCATTTGATCAACCATTTTAAAATATATTATGAAAGCAATTAAAAACGAAACTATTGAAGGAAAGAAACTAGCAATTGGGCATCAGCCTCTAGTTCATCTGTCTCCTCAAGATGAGGAACTTTTTCGCAGCTTTCAGTCCAATTTGCTTTCGTTAATTTCTCACGAGCTTAGAACGCCTCTTATGGGAGTGCTCAATGCGCTTACTTTGCTAGAAGAACAAAGTGGAGAACACTCAGAAATAACATCAAAGGAACTTTTAAATGTCGCAAGAAAAAATGCTCTAAAACTCCAGCATAACCTGTCTTCCGTACTTGATTTAGCAGCGATAGAAAGTAAAAATTTTCATATCCGGTTAAGAGAGATGAATTTGTCTCGTCTTATGGAAGCTAAACTTAAAAACTTTCAGCCGTTATTTTTAGAACAAGAAATTAAATGCGAATTAGAAAAGAAATTTCAAGCAGATTATGTGATCAAAGATGAAACCGCTGAAGAAATAACAGCACTTGCCGATCCTCAGCGCCTAGGGCGTGTATTGGATTTATGTTTTCATGTGATTTTGTCTAAAATTAAACAAAAGTCGTTGTTAAAAATTACTTTTACACAGACCTGGATTGAGATGGGATTTCAGCTTAAAGAAGATTGTCTAACCATATGGGATGAAGAGTGGTCAAAAAGCCTGGTGGCTTTTCAGAGTGGAGTGTCTTCGCCAAATTCTGCTTTTTCTGGAACTATACAGTCTGAGCAAGCTTTTTTAACTCGCAGCTCAGAGGGCCTGGGAGCCGAATTATGGCTAATTCACGAGGTGTTAAAGCTTCACAGCGGAAGTTTTTTAGCAGAGAGAAAAAATCAATTTGTCAAACTTACTTTGCTATTGCCAGAGCTTAATTCATTAGAAGGGTTACGGGCTGCTCTGTCCTCTAGGCTTAGTCAAATCTCACCTGAGCAAGGTGGAATAAGTTCAGTGGTTTTAGTTTTTGTCAGGCCTCCAGAAAAATGGTCCATGATTGAACTCGGTATGAGTATTAAAAAAGGGCTTTTTCGATCATCAGATAGTATTTATATTTTGAATCAAGAGAATCTCATTGCTTTGATTTTAGATGATTGTAAGCCAGAGGATGTTCCTAAATTGCTTTCTAGGATCCAATCTCAAATTGGATCTGATTTCAGCTATAGCCTTTCGTCTTGTCCTCGTGACGGATTTGATATTGAGGATCTAATCACACACGCAAGAAATTAAAAGAACGCTGGTTCTGTTTTGGTTCTTAAGGTAATAATTCTTCAAGTTTAGAAAAATTTTCTTGACCAATAAAAAGGCACTCCATTGTATTTGGATATTTTATTTTAAATTCCTTTAAACCTTCGTAATGTCTGAGTTTTGGCTCATCCCAACTCACCTGAATTGGTAGTATTCCCTCTGGTGTTTTTACCACAAAATCAACTTCATGTTTTCCGCACCAATAGGCTATATCGGAATATTTCTTTTTAAGCGCATGAAATACTATTGTTTCAAAACTTTTTCCAATTTCAACTGATCCACGTTTTGATACAGAATACATAAGTCCTGTGTCAATGGGATATATTTTACGATTCCTGACAGTACGTTGTCTTTCAGAAAAACTAAAGTAGGGGCAAGTAAAAAGAAGATAAGCAGATTCGCATGCCTCAAGATATTTCCCAAGAGTATCAGTTGTGAGTCCCATGATCTGAGCAAGTCCTCTCTGACTCAATTCAGAGCCTGTTGATTCAAATACTGCAATAACTAGCTTTGATATCAAGTAGCCTTTTCGAGAGGATAAATTTCTTTTCACATCTCGCTCGATAATATCAGTGAAATATTCACGCAATAATACAGAGGCTTCTGATTTTAATTTTAATACTCTTGGAAATCCGCCTTGCTCAAGATAATTTTTAAGTGAGCCATTCGGATGAATTTTTTGAAACTCTGCAAAACTAAATGGAAATAACTCTAAAGTTAAATGTCTTCCTGTTAAGCGACTTGCTAGATCTCCCGAAAGAAGTGATGAATTAGAGCCAGTAATAATATAACGGTCACCACTGGGGCGTTCTATTTTTTTATGTAACCATTTCTGCCATTGCTCAACATTTTGAATTTCATCAAAAAAATATGTCCTTGTGCTAAATTCCGGAAAGAGACTTTTTGAGAATGACACTACTTGATCAAGCAATGCATGATTGAGATAGTTACTGAGACGAGGATCTTCAAAGTTAATAAAAGTACAAGAACTGGGATCTAGGTTTTTGGTCTCCATAATCTGTGTTAAGAGAGTCGATTTTCCTGACCGACGCACACCCTGAATAACCCAGATCAAGTCTGGGTGAAGTTCAATCTTTTTTTGTTCAAGAATGAATCTAGGAATCCCTATGGGAGGAGGGATTTCCCAATAGTTCCAGTCAGTTAGGATCTGTTTTAAGTCTAAATTATCTAGCATTATTAATAGGTTACATCTGATTTTAAATAGTGTCTATTATAATCGACACTATTTGCCTTGATCCAGTTCTTAACACAGGTATGTGGTCAAATTGCCTTGGCCGAACTGTGTTTGTCGTGTTCGGTATCGTATCATATTGACTGGCAATTTATTAATACTTGACCAAATCATATAATTATATTAAAACAACATTCTATTATGCATTATGTAGATTATAGTAAACTTTTAAAGGAGATTTTTTATGCGGAATAAAATTGAAGCTATTTTAGGTGTTGGAATTTTTGTTTTTGTTCTATCGCTTGGTCTCAGTGCTTGTGGCGAAAAGAAAAACGAAACCCAACTTCTCAAACCCAAGTTTTCGGATTTTCATGGATATTGGTATGTTGGAAAAGAAGCACATAGTGGTCGTGAAATTACACGTATTTGGAACATTACAGACGATAATTCAGTGATCTCACATGATTTTAGTGTAAGCATCAGCGAATCTAATACAC
>JACRAO010000190.1 GCA_016213345.1 Bdellovibrio sp.
TCATGAAGACCTTTTGCAATAGATGGTAATGGTCTAGAAATAGGCATTGAGAGCATTTTTCCAGAAGCCAAATCATCAAATAGTGCAAAAATATCCTCAATAAATTCTCTTGAGGCGTCTTTTAATTCTCTCTCAGCTTGCTTCAATACGATGATTTCCATGAAGTTTCCTCTTATGAGCTGTATTCTTTCTTAATTATAACAAAACTGTTATATAAAAAGCAAACAAATTATCATGCGCTCATAATGTATATTACTCAATTTTCTGATCAAAAAGTAATTCTTCAAGCGTAAATCCAAAAACCTCAGCAAGCCTGAGTAGTGCCACGGGTCCCGTGGGCTTGACCCCGAACTCCACTTTACACAGTCATGGCCTTATAGGTGGCCTTATTGTTTTTTGTGAATGAATCTACCAAGAGTGCCCCTCCTGGGCTGTCAATAAAAAACAATGATTTCAGAATGTTATGATGGAAAAATCAGTGGTAAACTGGTAACCGAGGTGCGTATGACAGAGAAACGTAAGTCTATTCGTTTACTGGCTGAGGAATTAAAAGCAATTAGAAGGCGTCCCATTGCCAGAGAAAGTATAGATAAATTTAATAAAATTATGGAAGAAGAAGAGAAATTCAATAATTTAAACGAAAAAAAAATTGCACGTCCTCTGGAGAAAGAACTTTAAGAATGGGTCGTGTAATTGCTTTTTCTGAATTTGATTCCTACATAAAGACAATTCAAATAAGTGATTATGTACTTGGCACTATTTTGGATACCAACATACTAGTTTCCCTCACCTATGAAATTAAAACAGATTATGAGGAAGTAACAGATTTCGTAGATAAATTAATTGATCATGGAATTTGTCTTTACACTACAGTCAATACAAAGGCTGAATTTTTAGATTTTCACCGTCGTTTGATGATGACAGAGCATCTTCGAGATCTTCTTGATTCTACGACTCATTGTAAAATATCATCATCTGCAAAAGCCCAAATACAGGTCCAGTCAGGACAGCTGAAAAGACAAGAGCAACAAGGGGGGGACCCAGTATTCTCGGACCGTCAAATCAAAAAAATAAAGTCAGCTTTTTCTGCTGGGATGCATTCAGGCCACCGGGGATGGCTTGAAATTTGTAGAGGCATTCTTGCTGGAAGATTGGACGAATTTGAGACAAGACTGATAGACAATGGAATTCAGTACATCAGTCAGCACGAACCAAAGCAGAAAGAACTTTTTCATAAGAAGATTGACTGGCCAGATGCGAAGCGAATTTCAGAAATGACGTGTCTCAGCCTAGCTGATGCAATGATTATTAATGCTTGTCAGTGTAGTAAATTCAAATTCATAGTAAGTGCCGACTTTGATATCGGGTATTCTGCTCTCTCGGCTAAAGAAATTAAAGATGTTTTAATGCCCGATAGTGTTGCAAAGAAATATCGGGATTACCATTTTGAAATAAAAAAAGAAGAAGGCTAGCAGTCATCTGGAATTACTATAATTCTCTGATCAAAAAGCAGCTCCTCAAGTGTTAATCCAAAAACCCCAGCAAGTCTCAGTAGTGCCACTGGGTCACGTGGGCTTGACCCCGAACTCCACTGATGAAGGGTGCTCAGTGGAATATCTGCTTTTTGTGCAAGTTCTCGGTAACTCCACCCGCGGTTATTTATTTCACGCTGGATTACCTGGCGCATTTTTAGTGCTGGCATTCGTGGTTTAATAGTCATCCCATAGCCTCCCGTCTCTCATTTTCTGCAAGCTCAGACCACCAAGCACTAATTGCAAGTGCTCTGGCTGCTGAGCCCTTTCCTGGAAAATTTTTACTTTTACAAATTTTTTGAATCATTTCGTTTTGTCGATTTTCTCCTGTGAATGTTCGATTGAAAGCACGCTCCTTGCTTTCCCACTCCTGTTGTTCACAAATAGATTGCTCAGCCCTCCGTCTTTCTTCGTCTTTCCGTCGGATTTTATTTTCGATCCGTGTTTTTTCAAAAGATTCATCAGCCTGGACAGCCGCCATAACATCTCGCATGGCAGTTGCCAGATAGGCCATAGGTGAATGGCAGGAGTCTCCCCCAGGAAGACCTTTGTGCTTAAGATAATTAAGGCACTTAGTAATTTCTGTGATCGAAAAATCCTGTCTGATTTCTTCAAAGGCTCTTTGTTCGCTCTCAGTTCCATTCTGAATTTTTGCCATGCCTGCTGCCTTCTGAAAATAATCGATACAAAATTTCCAACACCTTTCTTCAAGAAATCTATATACTTACGACCCACATCAGTTGCAAATAGCAAAACCAATATTCCCAA
>JACRAO010000194.1 GCA_016213345.1 Bdellovibrio sp.
GATAATTAAAACATCTTTGCGTAGCAAACGATTGATAAACAGCTCCCATCCAGCTATATTCTGTAACTCGTCAAAAATAAAAATTTTTGGATCTGATACAGTTTCGTATGCAACTTGCAAAAAAAGATCAAAATCATTTGGGCTAAATCCAATAAGTCTCTCATCATCAAAGTTTATAGCAACTACTGAACCATGATTTTTTTGAGCATGTGCCAATTGTAGAGCATAGGTTGATTTGCCAGAGCGACGTACACCTGTAATTACGGTCACAAGCCCTCTTTTTAAAAGGTTTTGTGATTTCTCAACATTTTTGTCAAATAACCGTGGGATAGCGCGTTGCAAGTATTGTTCTTGCTCCTGTTTTTGATCTAACATAACTTTAAGAAGGTGTTCTCTATTCATGCTTTATAAAGTATAAAATACACTAATTTTATACTTTGTAAAGAACAAAATTATATATGAATTGATCTTTTATCAACCGCAAGGGCTGCCTCTTTCACCGCTTCAGACAGTGTGGGGTGGGCGTGACAAGTTAGAGCAAGATCCTCTGCACTACCACCAAACTCCATAGCTACAACAGCCTCAGCAATCATATCACTTGCACGTGGTCCTAAAATATGAACCCCTAAAATCCGATCCGTTTTAGCATCCGCAAGAATTTTGACAAATCCATCAGTCTCTTCCATCGCTTTAGCCCTTCCATTAGCTAAAAATGGAAAAGTACCAGTTTTGTATTCTGTGCCATTTGTTTTTAATTCTTCTTCAGAGTGACCAACAGAGGCTACTTCTGGCCAAGTATAAACAATATTGGGGATAGCCCCATAGTTTACGTGCCCAGCATGTCCTGTCATCACTTCTACGGCAGCTACAGCTTCTTCTTCTGCTTTGTGAGCAAGCATTGGACCAGACACAATGTCTCCAACCGCATAAATCCCAGCAATGTTTGTTTCAAAACGCTCATTAATAATTACTCTGCTGTCTTTATCTTTTTGCACACCAACTACCTCGAGCCCTAGTCCGTCAGTGTATGGTTTTCTTCCGGTAGCCACTAAGACAACATCACACTCTAAAGAAAACTTTGTTTTTGAATTCATGTCTTCTGCTTCGACAATTATTATATCTTTCTTTTTTTGTGCACCCAAACATTTAGCACTTAGACGAAACTCAAACCCCTGTCTAGTTAAAATTTTTTGGAGTTCTAAACTCATTTGTTGATCCATGCCCGGGATGATCCGATCCATAAATTCTACTAGCGTTACCTTAGACCCAAGCCTTAACCATACAGAACCCATCTCAAGCCCAATCGCTCCTCCTCCAATAACCACAAGATGTTTTGGTAACGTATTTAATTCTAAAGCTTCTGTAGAACTGATCACCTGACTCCCGTCAAAGGGTAAAAAAGACAAATCAGATGGCGCACTGCCTGTAGCAAGCAAAATCCGTGGGGTTTTCAAAAGCTGCGTTCCGTTTTCTACTTCTACTAATTTTTCTTGTGAGTTGATTTCTTTTAATTTTCCATGGCCACAAATAAAATCAATTTTATTTTTTTTAAATAACCCCACAATTCCCTGCGTGAGTTGCCTTACAACGGCATTTTTTCGCTTCATCATTTGTGCGAGATCTAATTTTAGATCTCCAACTATAATCCCGTGCTTTCCTAACTTTGTTTTGGCATGATAATAATGTTCACTCGAATCTAAAAGTGCCTTTGACGGGATACAGCCAACATTGAGGCAAGTGCCACCTAAGGTTTTTCTTTTCTCAATGCACGCGACTTTCAATCCAAGCTGAGCTGCCCGAATGGCACCAACATATCCCGCTGGCCCTCCTCCAATCACTACTAGATCATAACTATGAGTTTCCATTAAATTTTAGCCTTTCTGGATTTTCAATAAATTCTTTTACAGTCACTAAAAATGTAACAGCGCCTTTGCCATCCACTATACGGTGGTCATAAGAAAGGGCAACATACATCATTGGTTTTATTTCTATTTTGCCAGAAATTGCAACAGGCCGCTCCTCAATTTTATGC
>JACRAO010000195.1 GCA_016213345.1 Bdellovibrio sp.
CCAAGTCCCTCCAGGCCTAAATAGAAAACTAAATTCTTGGTTTAAATTAAAAATATAATAAAGTGCAGCGGGACTTGAAGCGAGACAAGCGTGGGTGCTAAAGCACCCTTTGCGAGCCGGAGGCGAGCAAAAGCTTGACGAGGTGAGGCTACGCAACGAAGGAGCCGGAGGCGACTGAGTATAGTAGCCAAGTCCCTCCAGGCCTAAATAGAAAACTAAATTCTTGGTTTAAATTAAAAATATAATAAAGTGCAGCGGGACTTGAAGCGAGACAAGCGTGGGTGCTTATTTAAATCCCGACAGGTATTAACTCAAACTTTTCTACGTCTACAAGCCCCTTATCAGTAAGTTTTAGTTTTGGAATCACTGGTAGACTTAAAAACGCAAGTTGTAAAAATGGTTCTTTTAATACACAGCCAATGTGACAACTGGCTTCTCTTAAGTTTTCAATGTCTTTTTTAAGTGCTTGAGGAGTTTTTTCGCTCATTAATCCTCCAAAAGGCAAAGGCAAATGTGCCATCACATTTTCGCCGCCCACCACACAAAACCCACCTCCTGATTGAGCTAATACAGCTAAGGCCAATCTCATCTCCTTAAGATCTTTTCCAACAACAATTAAATTATGACTATCGTGTCCTACACTAGATGCTATAGCTCCTTTTAGGTTTTCTCCAAAACCAGTTACATAACCATTAGATGGTTTTGAGTTATGACCATGGCGTTCTAAAACTGAAAGTCTAGCTACCCTGGGAGATTCACTTGACAGGACTTCGTGTGAAGTCAAAATTTTTCCTTCTAAAACCCCAATCACATTAACTTGTCCACTTGGACCTTTTAACTGTTCTGGATTGGGCAAAAGAGCACAAATTGTATTTTTTGCTGAATAATATGGTACCTTAGAAAATCCCATCTCGTTAACGCTTTGACCACGTTTATATACATCGATGATTTCACAAGTCTTGGGGTCTCCTAAAACTGCAAAATCTGCTTGATAGCCAGGTGCAATGGCTCCAATACAATCAACTCCTGTATTGAGTCTATAATGTCTTGCCACACCCCACGATGCTACTCTGTAGGCTATTTCTGGTAACACTCCTCCACGAATACTTTCTCTAACTAAATAATCCACATGGCCTTCGGTAGCAATATCGAATGGATTTCGATCATCGGTACAAAAACCAATGCTAGTCGAAGTTGCCATCTTAATCAGAGGCAAAAGCGCTCTCAAGTCCTTAGCTACGCTGCCTTCTCTAATCCAAATATCCATACCTTTTGTGAGCTTTTCTTTAGCTTCTTCTAGCTCTGAACTCTCATGGCAAGAACTAATGCCTGACGAAGCATAAGCAGATAACTCCAAACCTCTAAGCATTGGACAATGTCCATCAATGGGCATAGGTGAAAATGCTTCGATTTTTTCTAAAACCTCTTTTTGTGCATTGATTACACCCGGAAAATTCATTACTTCTGCCAGCCCTAAGGCGCGTGGATGGTTGGCTAGTGACCACAATTCTTTAGCGTTTAAAATGCCTCCACCATTTGTTTCTAAATGTGTAGCTGGAACACATGAACTTAGCATCACAAAAAGATCCATCTGTAAAAGTTCTGAGGCATTCAGGAAAAACCGCAAGCCCTCAAGTCCAATTACATTGGCAATTTCATGGGGGTCACAAATAGCTGTAGTTGTACCTCTTGGCATAACGGCCTTTTCAAAATAGTGAGGCAACATCATGGAGCTTTCAACATGTACATGAGCGTCAATAAATCCAGGAACTAAGTAGTAATTTCTACCCTGAATTTCCCGTTTAGCTTTCAAACCGGGTTCAAGTCCAACAATAGTGCCATCTACAATGGAGAGATCCCCAGTTTTCCAAGTGCAAGAAAAAACATCCAGGTATTGGACATCGCGTAGGATCAAATCACAGCTGATTTTACCAACTGCGGCGTCAATGTGTTTTTGTAGTTTCTCTAAACTAATTTTTTTGTTAAGCATAGTATAAGTGATACATGATTCTTATAACTGGAGCAAGTAGCGGTATTGGCGAAGCCACTGCAAAAGCTTTTGCAAAATTAAAACAAAACTTAATACTAATAGCCAGGCGTATAGACCGTCTCGAAAAACTCTCACAAGATATAAGGATAAAATATCAAGTCCAGGTTATCCCATTTGAACTTGATATCAGAAGCAAGGATGCTGTACTTGGCATAGTAAAACGCAACGAGGAGCTTTTCTCTAAAACACAAGTTCTTGTCAATAACGCAGGATTAGCAAAAGGATTTGAACGTTTTCCTAACTGCGAGCTTTCAGATTGGGAAACCATGATTGATACTAATATTAAAGGCTTACTTTACATTACAAAAGCAGTTTTGCCTTATATGTTAAAAACAAACGAGGGCCATATTGTGAACATTGGTTCCATTGCTGGGCATTGGACTTATCCCCATGGCAATGTGTATTGTGCCACTAAATCTGCTGTAAAGGCTTTGACTGAGTCATTGCGTATGGACCTATCTGGATATTCAATCCGGGTGACAGAAATTTCTCCTGGTAGAGTTAATACTGAATTTAGCGAAGTAAGATTTGGCAATAAAGAAAAAGGTCGTACAGCGTATGAGGGTTTTACTCCTCTTGAGTCAACAGACATTGCAGAAGCAATCACTTGGTGTGTTTCAAGGCCAAAGCATGTCAACGTACAGGAGCTTATTATTTTCCCTACGGATCAAGCGTCTGTAAATTTAATTCATAAGAAAGAGAAAAAACGCAATTCATGAAAAATAAAGCGCATGAAAAAATAAAACCAAAAACAACAAAAAACTCACAAAAAGTATGTCAAAACGTATGTATTGAACAGATTTTAAATATTTTAGAAGGGCATGCTCCTGTCGCCACTTCTGCAAAATGGGACAATGTTGGGCTCCTTGTTGGAGCACATGAATGGGAAACAAAAGGTGCGGTTTTGTCTATAGATTTGACTCCGCAAGCTTTACAAATAGCAAAAAGAGAAGATATTAATTTAATTATCACTCATCACCCTTGTTTTTTCCCAAAAGCGCATTCCATATCAAGGCTTATAAAGGAGAAAAACTTTAGTCCTAGTGCTCTAGCGTTAGAAGCATATGAGAACAAAATAGCTGTTATTGCATGTCACACTAATTTTGATTGTTCAGCTCTTGAGGTAGCAGACGCTTTTTCACAGGCTCTAGGCTTGAATGCACAAGGAAAACTAATATCAGAAAACACAGAATTGTTAAAACTTGTTGTTTTTGTTCCTTCTACGCATTTAGAGACAGTCAGACATGCTATTTGCGAAGCAGGAGCGGGACATATTGGCCATTACGATTTTTGTACTTTTAGTGCAGCCGGTGAAGGCACATTTCGAGGTGGTGCAGCAAGTAAGCCATTTTTGGGTAAAGTCGGAAAACTCGAAAAAATTCAAGAACTTAGACTCGAAACTATTATCCCTAATACACTAAAAGTCCGCGTTTTGAAAGCGCTTTTTGAGTCTCATCCATACGAAGAAGTAGCCTATGACCTCTACTCAGTAGTACAAACTCCTACAGCCCTGGGACTAACAAAGGGACTTGGTTATGGAGTTTGGGGTGATTTTTCTCAATTAAAAGTCTTTTCAGATTTACTTCAAGATGTTAAAAAGCTTTTTCAGAGATCGTGTTTAAAGATAACCTTATCACAATCGATTAAAAACTTTGCAAAAGTTAAACGTGTAGCTTTTCTGCCGGGAAGTGGAAGTGAATTTATTGTACCTGCGTTAAACTTAAAGTGTGAAGTTTTTATTACTGGAGAAGTGAGTTACCATGAAGCTCTTTTTGCGAGTAATCATGGTTTGACAATTATGGAACTTGGGCATACAGAAAGTGAAATGTTCTTTTTTCCCACCTTACAGCAATGGTTTATAAAAGAAAACAGCAACGGTTTTCTGCTCATTGAAAACATCGAACAAAAAAGTATTTGGTTACAAACGTCTGATTTCAAAGGAGGCCAACAGTGAATCCACCTCTTTTGCCAGGGGATCAAATGAGAACTTTAGAACAAATTCAAGAGGTTGATTTAAAAATTGATGGTCTTAAAAGAAGAAAGGCTCAGCTGCCAGTTAAGCTCAAATCTATTCATGAAGACACGCAAAAATTAAAGCTAAAATTATCTATTAAAAAAGCGGCACTTGAGGAAATGGAAAAACTTAGCCGGCAAACTCAAGCCGCATTAGATCTTAATCAAGACCGACTAAATCGCTCTAGTGTAAAGCTAGATGCTGTACAAAACTCACAAGAATATCTAGCTGCCACTAAAGAAATTGATCAACTAAAAAAGCTAACTGCCAGCTTAGAGGAGCAACTGAAAAAAGCACAAACTGAATTTGAAGGTATTAAAAAAGAATTTGCAGATATCGAATCAGAGCTTGAGATCATTCAAATAGATCTAGAGGAAAAAACGACTTTAGTGAATAGCGAGTCTGCCCAGTTGGATATAGAAATTCAAAATCTCACTCAAGCGAGAAATCAGTGTACACATGACATCGAAAAACGTGTTTTAGTGCAATATGATAGGATTAGGGCAGCTAGAGGGGGACTTGGGTTGGTACCTGTTACACAAGGACGCTGTAATGGTTGCCACATGATGATCCCACCACAACTTTACAATGAAATACAAAAGGGCAATCACGTCCACTATTGCCCTAGCTGTCATCGTATAGTATTCATCCCAACATTACTACAATCACAACCTCCAAATGATCAAACCACTCCACTTAATTGAATTCTTAATTTGGAGTTTTTTAAAAAATTTGTTATCTTCGGCATGGCGCAGGATGAGCGATCGCTGGTGTTATTAATAATAGCACTGGAGGAAAGTCCGGGCTCCACTGAGTCAATGGTACTGGTTAACGGCCAGGCATCTTTTTCGTGAGGAAAAGATGACGGAAAGTGCAACAGAAAATAAACCGCCTTTTTATTAAAAGGTAAGGGCGAAACGGTGAGGCAAGAGCTCACCGCACCCGTGGTGACACGGGCGGCATGGCAAACCCTACCTGGTGCAAGGCTAAATAGATGAGGCTCAGTTCTTTACTAAATAGAAATGGCAAAGAATTGACAGGTGACTCAACTGCTGCCTCAGGGTAAGCCGCTTGAGATTTGTGGTAACGCAAGTCCTAGACGAATGATCGTTACTTGTATAATGCAAGGACAGAACCCGGCTTATAGTCCTGCGCCCTTTTCTGGCCCTCTCTCGGCCATCTTGGCCCCGAAGTGGCCAGAAACCATTCGGGTTCAGGAAAAAAAAATTTACCACATTTTTTTAAAAAATCATTTACACTAATAGTAAATATATATGAGAGCCATGAGAGCAAGGACGCTTGAATTTTTCAAGGAGGATAATATGAAGCTAAAAAATCTAGTTATAGTATTATGTTTTTTGTTTACTCAAATTTCTTTTGCAAACATTGCTCATGTTTTAGACGAAGAAACGTCATTAATAGGCACTTATCAAGATGTAATGAACACTCTCTTACAAGTGCAAACACAATATCCTGAAAATACAGAAGTGTTTGACCTGGGCGTCTCAAACAGTGGAGAAATGATTAAGGGAATTAAAATAGGTCATGGACCTATTAATAATTTAATTGTCGCTACTCATCATGGGAACGAATTTGGCTCCACTGAAGTTGCAGTAGCTTTTGCACAAGCCACAGCCAAGGAACCAATACAGGGTCAGACCATTTATGTAATTCCTGTGCTAAATATCTCTGGCTTTAATAAACGTTCACGACGTGAAACTGCAAATAATACCACTTTTGACCCTAATCGGGATTACCCTGGGCCCTGCGGCACAGAAGGACCGTTTAATTTAAAATCTACTTATGCTTTGTCACAGTTTTTAGCAGAAAAAAATATTATTACATCAGCAACTATGCATACTTATTGGCCTGCAGTTGTCTATCCTTGGGGAGTTTCTACACATGATACTGTAACTCCTTATGATGATTTTTTCATTTCTCTAGTAAAAGCAGCAACCGTAGAAAGCCATTACACAATAGGAAATTCAACTGAGGTGATTTATCCAGCAGATGGAACTTTTGAGGATTATGCATTTTGGAAACATGGAATTTGGTCACTCCTATTTGAGATAGGGAACTCACATGGTCCAAATCAGGCAGACGTTAAAGAACTAATCAGAGTTAACGTGCCAGGTCTTAGGAGAATGTTCATCCAATCGCCTACTACTCAAGCCGAAAAGCATGAGTTTGC
>JACRAO010000196.1 GCA_016213345.1 Bdellovibrio sp.
CAAATTGCCTGGTTAAGGCAGAAGTTTTCGAACGCATATCCAAGCCAGGGAAGCCATTTGCGAGATATTTCGTTTTTAAAGATTTGTGTTGCTCCAGTATTGTTAATTAAGTTGCGATTTGGACTCACGTAGCGCATGTAAAAATGCAGAAATTCATCGGCAATCCTAAATTTAATCAGCTTGCTTGTATCCTTTTTCTCAAACGGACAATGCGCTCGAATAAACTCGGCTAGCTCAAGATTTTTCAGGTATAAACGCAATCCTCCCCCAGATCTGATTTTAAGACTACGCGATAGCTCTTCCATGGTCTTCGGACCGCTTAGTAATTTATTTGCTATTTTAAGATAGATTTGAGGTTCACGAAAATGTGAATAAAAAATCTTCTCCATTTCGTCAGCAAAAATGGCATCTTTCTGAAAAAATAAACGACTTATATTTTGTTCAAATGACTGCGATTGGTCAACTTGTTCAATATATTTTGGAACCCCACTAAGAACAATCAGGTAATCAATAACCTCTTCTTTTCCTCGTCTCTTTAGCATTAATGCGCATTCTGCGGGACTCAACTTCTGTAGTCTTATTTGACCAGAAACTCTTCCATAGAGGGCTTTGGATTGGATAACTTTTTTAACCATGAAAGACGCGATAGATCCGCATAATATGAGCATAATGTTTTTATTTATCCAATGGTTGTCCCAATAATATTTCAATAGTGCTACCAGCTTGCTCTGCCCCGCAGCCATCCATTGAAATTCATCAAAGAAAATAACGCTTTTTTCATGCTGATTATTAAAGTGCTCTGTTAGAAAATCAAATATTTCTTCCCAGGTCTTAAATGTTACCTTTTGAAGGAGGATATTGGGTATTTGTTTTTTTAGAATATTCGAAAAATGACGTATTTGCCCTGGTGTCTTCTCGTTTTCTAAGCCCTCAAAAGATAAACACTGTTTTCCTTTTATAAACCGCTTTACTAAAGTGCTTTTGCCTATGCGTCTACGTCCAAATATAACAATCACCTGGCTTGAGTGCTGTTTATAATGCCGATTCAACTCTTCTAATTCCTTTTGGCGACCAACAAACATGTCCATTATGAATTACCTCATTTTACGCAAAGAGAGTTGCAACAAGTATCTTTGCGGATATGCATGTATATTATATACACTATCCGCAAATAAAGTTGCAACAAGTATCTTTGCGGATAATCCGAGATTTTATTCTTTTGCCTTTGGATCAACTAAAGAAGTTCAAATGACAAAAACACCCCTATCTATGTTGATGTAAACTTAGACAACGGAAGAGCGCTATACGCATCTGTCATTTCTTAATGGAGTTGTGGCCAAAAATCCTCCTTGGTAGTAAAACTATATCAACAACACAAAGGAAAGAAAAAACGTGTTGCATAGGAATATTCAGAGTGAGATTATAAACAATCAGGGAAAGATATACAAAATATTTGGAAGATGGAAAAAAACTTAAAGAATTTTAAAATACCGGGTATTGCACTAATTATTTCTTCCTGTGCAACGAGTGGCCCTGTTTCGACTGATCAGGAAGATAGTCGATATGAAATCGTTTCTACACCGAGGGAGTTTATTTCGCCATTAGATCAAATCGAGAACACACGTAAACATGTGCAGGAGTCCGAGACCAGAATCAAGGGACAAAAACAATATACTAATCAAGAATGGCTTGAATATGCGTCATGGGTGCAAGCTTGGGATGAACTCGAATACGAACAGAGCCAATTAGAGCAGGAATTAGCAAAAACAGGAGAGGTCGAACTTTTTTCAGGCCGTAGTTATAGTTTTAATCTTGAATCTTATTGCGTTTATGGTGGCCAGGCACGCCCGGTAACTGGCGATGAATTAAAGGCTGCACTTATGCGTGGTCCCGCAGAAAAATGGCTTCCAAAAATTTTAACTGAGCAGGGCAAGTTTGGTATTTCACAACAAAGGGTTCAATATCTCATTTGGGCACTTTTATACGACGCTAGGTTTGATGAACTTTCTAGTGAAAACCAGCAGACTCTTTTAAAATTTTACCCAGATGCTGCAATCCGTTTTGGTAATCGAAGGCTTGAAGAATTTGGGAAAGATATTATTTTGGCGCTTTAAGATGGAGATGCCCATGATTACACTACTGCTACTTTTTTTTTCTGCCACAGTGTTTGGAAACGATACAGCATCGATGGGAACGGCATCGAACATTCGATTTGTCACCAATAATAAAATTGTAATTCATCGTGAAGATCTTACTATTGGTCTGAAAGATGCGACTTTTGCTGGTAATGTTCCTATTGTTGTTGAATATGAAATGGAAAACACATCTGATTCGGCGGAAACGATTCAGATGGCATTTCCAATCCCTGGATGTAATTTTAATGACTTTCTTGGTTTTACGGTTGATGAAAGGGTGTCTGACGCAAATACGTGTATCAAAGAACCTAAAATGAATATTTGGGTAGATGGTAAGCCAACCCAAGGGAGGTGGGTTAATCGATACTTAGTTGCTGGGAGAGGGTTTGACGAGTCGGCTTTGTCGAAAGGTGCCAATGTAAAATCAAAGGATCTTGATGCTCTTCTAGCGCTCATGCCCCAATTTATAGAGCAAACAATTTCAAAAGAGGTAGAGAAGCAGAACCTTATTTTTATAAAAACAATTGATGAACTTTGCAAAAAAATGGGTAAAAATGCAAACACATTTGATTGTCAGCCCATGAAAAGAATATGGGCTGAAAAGCTGTTTATTTGGTCTCACCAGTTTCCACCAAAAACAAAGGTAAGAATTAGGCACGAGTATCTTGTGGAAGCGTCATGGAATATTGATTGGAGAAAGCGTTTTAAGACGGATGTATTTTGTTTAAGTGACCCATCAGTTCTAAAAGCATGGCGGAAGCACGATAAAATAGCAGCGCCGTATCTTCACCACAGCTATGTGGGATACATACTTAAGACCGGTGGTAATTGGTCTGGTCCAATTAGAGAATTCAATTTAACAATCAAGAAGACAGATCAGCGCCAGCTCATTTCGACTTGTTTTTCTGGATTGAAAAAGACAGGGCTACTCGAATTCAAAGTATCACTAAAAAATTTCGTTCCGAAAGAAGACTTATATATTCTATTCTTTTATGCAAAAGAACTAGGCAAGATGAAGGGTAATGAGTGGATTCCTGATAAAGACGTCATACAGTGAGTGGTTACACATTTAAAATATCAAATGTAAGTTATGATTCTTTTTTACGATTAACAAGGTTGATGATTAAGGACGAAAGAGAAGTTTATAAGGCCTATCGTCTATGCGTGTTTAATGTTATTTTTAATAATCGAGATGACCATTCGAAAAACTTTTCTTTCCGTTTAGATAAAAATAGAAACTGGAAACTATCTCCAGCTTATGATTTAACTTTTAGTCAGGGCTTTGCCTGAGAACACCACTTTAAATAATACCACTAATTCACTCAAAACATTCTTTACGGGAATAGTTCATAATAAAAAGAAATTATTTCATCTTAAGTTAAGATATAAGTTACTTCGGGCAAATAGTCCAAATTAACACATAAGCAAAATTAGTATGGACTAATTTCACATATATGTTAAAATAGTTCTTATGTATAACAAAATACGGAGATATCTTTCAGGCCAAATATTATCCGATCTTGAAAAGAAAATGGTTTTTCTTGGCGGGCCACGACAGGTGGGTAAAACTACATTAGCTAACACACTATTATCTAAAGAAAAAACTGGCTATCTTAACTGGGACATTGGTGCTCATCGAACGCGCATTCTACGCCATGAATTGCCCAAGGCAGATTTGTTGATTTTTGATGAGATTCATAAGTACAAAAAATGGCGCAATTATCTTAAGGGTATTTTTGATGCCATGAAAGTTGATGAACTTGATAGTAAAAAAATTTTAATTACAGGCAGTGCTAGACTGGATATATATCGACACGGCGGTGATTCACTCCAGGGCAGATATCACTATTTGCGACTCATGCCACTTAGTTTTGCTGAAATTAATGGACACTCACAATCAGACCTTTTTAATTTGTTTAAATATTCTGGATTTCCTGAGCCATTTTTTTCGCAAGACGAAAAAGAAGTTCGACGCTGGACGCTTGCATATGCGCAGCGTCTTTTTGCAGATGACTTAAGTTCTCTTGAAACTGTCGAAGATCTCGGCTCGTTGGAACTTTTAGTTTATCGTCTTCCAGATCTTGTTGGGAGTTTACTATCAGTTAATGCATTACGCGAAGATCTTCAACTTGCGCATCGTACAGTAGCACGATGGATTGAGATTCTGGAAAGATTATATCTTGTATTTACTATTGTCCCTTTTGGGGGGCCATTTATTAAGTCAGTTAAAAAGGAACGTAAGCTATATTTTTACAATTGGACAGCTGTTGAGAGCGATTCTGCTCGTTTTGAAAATTTGATTGCAGTGCATTTACTTAAATATGCTCATTGGATTCAAGACACCGAAGGACATCGAACAGAGTTACGTTATTTCAGATTGAAGGATGGTACGGAAGTTGATTTTGTGCTGTTAGCAAATGGAAGTCCCGTTCTCTTTGTAGAGTGTAAACTTTCAGATGATCAGGTAAATCAAAGGCTAATTAGTTTAAAACAGAGATTTCCTAAGGTTCGGGCTTTTCAAGTTCATTTTCAAGGTAAGAAAAATTATTCTACTGCTGAAGGGATCAGGGTTTGTCCTGCAATAGAATTATTATCAGAACTGAAATAGACTATAAATTATAAGTATTCACAAAAATTAGGCTGCTTTTTTTTCTAATTCCAGTTGAGACAAAATATCAATGTTTTTTACAAAAACCTGATCCAGATTAGAAAAATTTCGAACCTTGTGTGGAGTTGTTTTGAGTGTAATTAAAGCTTCTTGATTGTTATTATATTGTGCAGCAGTTTCAGATACGACTAGCAAAGATGTAGTTTGGCTAAACTGATCAGCAATAATTTTTGTGTATTCCTGAAGTCGAGCTGCTCTAATTAGACTTTCACCAAACAGGTCCAACTCCATATGATGTTCTTTATCTCCTGTGATTTTGATTTCGATTTCTCCTAAATCCAATCCCGCACCAAGCTTAAATATACCCTTAATATTAGTCTCTAAACTCAGTTCTACCCCTTTGTTTACAATTTCCTTATAACAGCTTATAGCGTTACTAAAATAATTTTGCTTTCTTCGGATTTCAGCTTTTTTTACTTCGTCTGCTATGTCATCTATATCAGAAAGATCAATAGGTTCGTCCATGAGACCAAATGAAATAAGATGCC
>JACRAO010000199.1 GCA_016213345.1 Bdellovibrio sp.
AAAAATTACACTTGGAGTGTATACTGTTCTGGGAGCTTTAGCTGGGCTTTCTGGGGCTATTTTGACAGCGCGTTTGAATGGCGCATTACCAACGGCTGGCGAACTGTTTGAGTTAGATGCAATAGCCGCGGTGGTGATTGGGGGAACTAGTTTAAAAGGTGGAGTGGGATCTATACGAGGATCTATTTTAGGTGCTTTTTTTATTGGAATTTTAAATAACGGCATGAGCCTTTTAGATGTTACAGAATTTTATCAAAAAGTAATCAAAGGATTTATTATTATTCTTGCAGTTTGGTTAGACACTAGACAGCAGAGGAGTGTTTCTTTTGTGATAGCCGAAAAATTTCCTTGCGATGTCGCCATTTCCAGTAGTCCCAAAGTATGATCAAAAGTCCAATAGCTTCGCAACTTAATATGTAAGAATCAGCGTAGGATGCCAAATATCTCCATTTGTCTCCATGTGGTATTATAGGAAATTGAAATCCATACGCCGGAAAAAAAAGTGCAAATTTAGCTGAAACAGGAGAGATATCATTAAATCTATCTATCCAGTTGTCTAGCGCTAAATGTGTCATATGTCCCAATGCAATAGCAGTAAGTATTTTAGATTTATTTAAAATAGCTAAAAAAACAATTAATAATAAAAGTAATCCCGTATGTCCAAAAGTTCTTGTTCCACTTATTAGTCCAAATTCAGCGCCCCACTTGCCAGTAAAAAAAACAGGTATGTAGTAAAGGGGTTTGTCGATTATATCTGGTAAAAAAATACCAAATATGATCCAGCTTTTTGAAAGCCCTTTTGAGAAAGGGCCGAGTAGCTTTGTTCCTATTCCGATATGTGCAAGTGCAAGCACATTTTATCCCCCCGCTTTGTGCAGTTAAACCCTTACAATAATTTTACCAAAAAAATTTCTGGATTCTAACTTAAAAATAGCATTTTTGTATTTGGACATCTTAAACACAGAGTCAATAACGGCTTTTAATTTTTTTTGTTTAATCAAATCAATGATTTGATTAAGACTGTCCTTGCTCCCCATCGTAGTTCCAAAGAGGGAGATGTTTTTAAAAAACAAAGGTTTTAGGTCTATCTCAATTTTTGAATTAGCAGTAGCTCCACAAAAGGCAACTCTCCCTCCCCAATCTAGGCACTTTAGAGTTTCCTGAAATGTTTCTCCTCCGATGTGATCTAAAGCTACGTCTACTCCCTTTTTACCCAAAGATAATGAGATTTTTTTTACTTCTTCACGGAAAGATTTTTTTTTGTAATTAATAATAAAATCGGCTCCAAGGTTTTTGGCTTTCTCCATTTTTTCTTCGTCACCAACTGTAGTAATGACGGTGCCACCTAAAAGTTTTGCTATCTGAATAGCCGCCACAGAAACTCCACTAGCTCCTGCTTGAATTAAAACAAGTTCTTCTGGCTTAAGTTTTGTTTTATTACAGAGCATATTCCATGCTGTAATAAATGTTATAGGAATAGCCGCACCTTCCTCAAAGGAAATGTTTTTAGGACAAGGGATGATATTACTGATTGGAATAACAATAAATTCAGCGCAGCCACCGTTTTTGGTTTCTCCAATAAGTCCAATTTGAGGACAACATGTTTCATTTGAATTCAAACACACCTGGCATGTGCCACAGGAAAGAATTGGATTAATGATTACTGAAGCACCCATTGTGAGACCTGTTTGTTTTGCTTTTTCTTCAGAGCCTGGTCCAAATTGATCAATAACTCCTGTGATGTCACATCCTGGGATTAATGGAAGAGGAAAAGTATGCCCCGTGACTCCATTTCTTACCCAAATATCCATGTGATTTATGCCTACGGCTCGAACACTAACTCTGACTTGTGAGGGACCAGGAATGGGAGTGGGTATTTCTTTGTACGATAAAACTTCGGGGCCACCATGTTTTTCGACTAACCATGCTTTCATGCGCTACCGTTTAAAAATCTTTGGGTATTTTTGGCGATTTCAGAAGCCGAAAATCCATGTTTACGAAATAATTCAGCAGGTGTTCCACTTTCCCCAAATGTGTCTTGAACGCCAAGCTTGAGTAATGGTGGGTGTTTGTTTAATTTAGCAAACGCTTCAGCTACGCATGTTCCTAAGCCACCAACTACTGTGTGATCTTCGATGGTCACGACAAGTTCAAAAAGATGACAGATGCTATTTAAACTTTTCTCATCAAAAGGTTTCAGTGCGTGTGCGGACCACACACAGGTCGAAATTCCCTGTTTAGAAAGTATTTCGGCTCCACCCATGGCTTCTGATACGCCAGCTCCTGTGCCAAGTAAGAGCACTTTGGGATTTTTGTTTTCCCGTATTGATAACAGTTTGCATGGTTCAAAAACTTTTCCTTCGGGATACAGGTCTTGCAGTGTTTGTCTTGTTAGTCTTAGATAAGCCGGGCCTTTCCATTCTTTTACTAAAAATTCGACGATAAGTTCTGTCTCTTTTGAGTCCATGGGCTGAAAGACACCCATGGTTGGTAGAGCCCGCATAAGAGTGATGTCTTCTAGTCCCATCTGAGAATGGCCATCTTCACCAATACCCAAACCCGCATGGGTGCCCACTAAACGAATATTTGCTTGAGCATATACTGCACTAATTCTGATCGTGTCGTACCTGCCAGTTAAAAAACATCCGAAGCTACATAGAAACGGTAGTTTACCAACAAATGCGAGACCGGCAGCAGTTCCAATCATATTTGCTTCCGCAATGCCCATTTCAAAAAAACGATCAGGAAATTTTTTTGCAAAAATATCTGATTTTGTGGACTTAGATAAGTCAGCGTCCAGTATAACGATTTCTGGATACTTTTCGCCTAATCGGGCTATAGCTTCACCAAAGGCTTGTCGTGTGGCTTTAGCCATTTTTTTCAATCTCCTCAATTGCTTTTTTAGCCATTTCTTTTGTGGGGGCAATCCCGTGCCAGTCTATTTGATTTTCCATAAAAGAAACTCCCTTTCCCTTTATTGTTCTTGCAACAATAAGAATGGGTTTTGTGCCACCATTTTCTTTTAATTGTCGTGCATCTTGAAAGGCTTTAGTAATTTTTTCAAAATCATGTCCCGGAATATCTGAGACATGCCATCCAAAAGAACGCCATTTGTCTGTTATGGGCTCAATAGGCATAACGTCGCTGACATACCCGTCAATTTGACCATTATTATTGTCCAAAATAACACAAAGATTAGAGAGTTTAAATTTAGGAGCAGAAAGTGCAGTTTCCCAGATTTGTCCCTCTTGTGATTCTCCGTCACCAATCAAACAAAATACAGAATCTGGTTTTTTGTCTATTTTAAAGCCAAGTGCAATTCCTTGTGCAACCGAGAGTCCTTGTCCCAAGGATCCGGTCGAAGCACCAAGCACAGGCAATCGGACCCGGTCTGGGTGTCCCTGAAGGCGACTATTTAGTTTTCTTAATGTTTTTAGCTCCTCCTTGGCGAGTAGGCCCATTTTTGAAAGCACCGCATAAAGTGCCGGTACTGCGTGTCCTTTGGATAAAATAAATCGGTCTTTTTCTTTCATTTCATTTAGCCAAAGAACGCTCAAGATATCTATACAGGATAGGCTACCTCCTGGATGACCAGAGCCTGCTTCTGTGATCATTTCTATGATCCATGTTCTTAGTTCCTTGGTTATATTTTTGAACTCTTGAGGCGTATACATTAGTTTTAGACCATACCATTAGATTTCGTTGACGTCATAACCATTCTTGTTACATTAGTATCATTATGTATAAAAAGTGGTGGATACTAGCTGCGGTTGCATGCGGTACTTTCATGGCAACGTTAGATTCCAGTATTGTCAATATAGCCCTTCCCACTTTAACCAAAGCACTTACGGCGGAACTTTATCAAATTAAATGGGTTATTGTTATTTATTTACTTGTAATAACGTGTTTGCTTTTACCGCTAGGAAGGGTTTCGGATCAATATGGCAGAAAGAAAACCTTATTATTAGGCTTTTCTGTTTTTACGTTAGGTTCCATGCTGTGTGGTTTTTCTTTCAATTTATTAACACTTCTGGGTTCAAGAATGGTTCAGGCTATTGGGGCAGCTATGTTAATGGCAAATGGCCCCGCAGTGATTACACATAGTTTTCCGAGTGGAGAGCGTGGAAAAGCACTGGGTACATTAGCTATGGTAGTTAGTGCAGGACTAATTTCTGGTCCCAGTATTGGTGGTTTATTAATTACTACTTTTGGTTGGCCAAGCATATTTTTTGTTAATGTACCCTTTGGTGTTTTAGGAA
>JACRAO010000198.1 GCA_016213345.1 Bdellovibrio sp.
TGAATCAAGCTTGTTTATTTCTAAAATATCTTCTGACATGATTTACATTTCCCTTTTAAAAAATCAGAAACTTGCACAATATCTATTGCACACTGAGAACCTTCTTTAAGATTTTTGATCACTACTTTGTTTTGAGCTAACTCTTGCTCTCCCAATAAAACGGCAAAATGTGCTTCATGCTTATCTGCCACCTTTAGCTGCTGACTGAATGAACCTATTTCCAATGGAGTAATAACGGTAAATCCTTTTTGCCTTAGATCTATTACTATTTCTTGCGCTTTTTGGGCAAATTCTTGTTTTGGAAACGTCACAAACACATCAATTGCAGACTGAAACTGAGGCAAAAGTTTATGCACCTCTAAAAAATGCTGCAAAGTAACATCTCCCATACCAAAACCTATACCAGAAAGTCGTGTATTTCCAAAAAGCCCCAAAAGATCATCATAACGACCCCCTCCGAACATGGCCCGACGATTTTCAGCACAAGTGTCATATACTTCGAAAACCACACCAGTATAATAATTCATTCCTCTCATAACTTTTGGGTCAAAAATAATTTGTGAATTAATTGGAAAATTTTTTAGATTTTCGAACAAAGCATCCAAATCTGAAATTCCACTACAAGAATAATTTCTTTTTATATCGTCAAAAGATGATTCAAAAAAGACTTCCATCTGTTTTTGCTGGTCGTCATTTATGCCTAAATCTTTTATCCATGCTTGATATTTTTCTTCTCCGATTTTTTCTCTGGCGTCAATAGATTTCGCAAGCTGCAAAGCTAACTCAGGAGACAATCCAAGTGAATCCTTAAAAAAACAATTGGTCAAGTTTCTATGATTAATGCGGATTGAAATAAATTTTTCTCCACCAAAAGCAGTTATCAAATCATAAACTAAATGAAAAATTTCTGCGTCAGCAAAAGCAGTTTCACCGCCAAGTACATCCACATTGAGTTGCCAGTGCTCCCTTAAACGACCACGCTGTGGGCGTTCGTAACGCCATACGTTTGGTACGCTATACCATCTAATAGGACGTGCAAGTTCTTGAATTTTTTGTGCAACCATACGCGCTAATGTTGGGGTCATCTCAGGACGGATGGCCAGTTTTCTTTCACCTCTATCAATTAAAGTATAGAGCTGTTGATTAACTATTTCCTCGCCAGTCTTTGCCGCATATAGCTCAAAAGGCTCAAGCATGGGACCATCGTACTCTTCATAACCATATGAGGTAACGACTTTACCCATTTGATCAAACATCCAACGGTGTAAACGCTTGTCTTTTGGGAAAAAATCTCGCGTTCCTTTATAAGATTGTGAGCTTAAATACTCTTTGGACATCCACTACATGTAGACATGCAATGTGGAACTCGTCAAGAAGATTGACATTTCTCACATAAATTTGCTACGCCTTTATAGAGGAGAAAAATTTTATGGCACATGCAAATTTAGGTTACAATAGGGAGCTTTTTATCATGCCTTTTGATCACCGTGGATCATTTCAAGAAAAACTTTTTGGCATTAAAGGCCGTAGACCAACCGAAGAAGAGACAAAAATAATTTCTACA
>JACRAO010000197.1 GCA_016213345.1 Bdellovibrio sp.
ACTATTAAAGAAAAATTTACCCCCTATCCCAAAACCAAATCGATTGACAAAGTTTTTTGATGCTCCAACGTGGAGATAAGATCCGTCGGATTTTTGTGTGTAGGCAGCACCTGCCTGAAACACTTCTGATCGCCCATCCTGAATGGAGACATTTAAAATCCTACCCTTATCACCAATATCATTTTGATTTGCAAAAGAAAGGTAGTTAAAACCAAAACTATACGTGGGTAAAAAAGAAGCAAACGACGGATTTAGAAATATAGCGTCATTAAGTAATGGACCTGCGTGGCCTGCTCCACCTAAAGCTATAGTTCTAGGCGAATGGAAGTCAGAAGCAATGGCGGCAAAAGAATACATAAACATCAGAACAGCAAATATGTAACTAATTGATTTTATTATTAAAAACCATTTTTCTTTCATATTACCTCCAAAAAATTAACTAGCCGTGCTATTTTCTCTTTCACATTTACGAATAATCTGCTAATTGTTGGGCCGCTTATGCCAATTAGAAAAGAAAAAGTAGCACATATTAAAAACGATCTGTTAGCTCGACGAAATACATTGGCCAGTGAACTACGAAAATCGCATGCAGAACTCATTAACGATGAAGAATTCCTTTTCTCAGATTCAGTGGATCAAGCAAGCGCAGATACTGGAAAAAGTTTAGTCGTTCAGATCAAGAACCGCAACCACATAGTGTTAGCCGAAATTGATCAAGCTCTAAAACGTATTGAGCTAGGAATTTTTGGAGAGTGTGAACGCTGTGGAGACGAAATCAGCGAAGCCAGGATGAAGGCCTATCCATCAACAACACTCTGCATACAATGCAAGACTGAAACAGAAGCCGAAGCACTGCGGTATCCAAAAAAAATATAAAACACATTAACGCACTGAGTACACCACAACAAATAGTGTTTCGTTTATTAGTTGACACTAGGTAAACTTGACGACATTATATTTGTATAGGAACATTTGTCCCTTGAGGAGGGGGTAATATATGAAAAATCGTTTAATTATTTTAATGACAGCCATTACTGTTTTTGTAGCATCGAGTGCTTTTGCATCAGTTGCCAAGGAAATAGTAATGGGTCAAGGAGATCCAGTAGGACTCCTGGAGCGTGGTAGTTTTTATAACGACAGTAGTAATAATATTTTTTACAATCCGTCTTATGCCAATGAGTATAAGAACTGGGCAACTATAGAAGTTTCCCGGTATGCCGTGCCAGCTATCGCAGGCGCAACTGCCGAGGGTGGATTTGTAAATGCTTTTGGTAGCTGGGTACTGGGATTTTATATGAACCGCTCTGATGCAACCAGGGGATCATATACAAATGCTGTTAGTCACCGGCCTTTTGATCTCATTATTGCAAGTGATATGGGAATGAAATGGGGACTAGGAATCACATTTGGTGGATATAAAACAGGATCAACCACATCTGAAAAAGATCTAACACTAAGAGCAGGCGCTCAATTTGGTGAGTTAGAGCCATATATTAGTGTAAAAGTCATTGGCTCAGACAAAGTCGCTGCAGGTGAGACTAAAACAACTGGCTACGGCGGTGGTTTTAAATACAAGTGGGGCGAGTGGACACCTTACTTGGCTTATAACAAATTAAGCTCTCCTACTGGAAACATGAACTACGGCTGGGGTATGGGTATTGGTAGAAACACAAAAGTTGGCGAAGCTCATCTCACCTATGCCATTGCTCTTTGGGAAGATCTTGGACCAAAGAGATGGATTATTCCTGTTGATATGGCTTTAGAGGGCTCTCTTACATCTTGGCTCAAAGCACGAGCTGGATTTACTTATAATTTAATTGATATAACTAAAGAGGTTACCACAGGAGCTGATACTACCAATGCACGAGTAGGTGCTACAATCAATGTTAGTAAGGTTGATTTTGATTGGGTAGTGGGACACACCGGCTTCGCTGGCGGTAGTGAGGTAGTATCAGGAAAATCATTTGACCTTGCCAGCGGTTTTTTTACTGCAGCAAGCTTAACGTACCATTGGTAATTTTCCCTTAAATATCCAATTATCAGTAAACAGTTACTGTAACAGTTACAGTAACTGTTTACTGTATACAGTTTCACTGCTTTAATCTTTCTAACAAATTTTTTAAAATCTCAGCTGTTGCTCCCCAAATTCTGTATTGTCTAACTTGATAAACATGAACTTCAAATTCCTGTTCTTTCCAAGTCATCTTTTCTTTTCTGTGACATTGTGGAGCCCTGAGATCATCTAAACTTGCCCAAAAGATTTCTGCGATTTCTATTGGATGTAACTTAAACATTAATTTTTCGATTGGTGTATTTAAAATCCCAATTACCGGAGTCACTCGAAAACCAGTTACAGTATTTAGTGGTGGCAACTCTCCAATGACTTCTATTGCGGAGGCTGGGATACCTACTTCTTCTTCTGTCTCCCTAAGTGCCACATGAGTCAAAGACAGATCCCCAGGATCTCGCCTACCACCAGGAAAAGACACCTGTCCTTTGTGAACATCTACTTTGTCAGTGCGCAAGGTAAACAAAATTTCAAACTTATTAGTATTCTCTTTGGCACCAAATAAAATCAAAACACCAGCTTCACTTAAATGCGCCTTTCCTGATAATTCGGGCCAGAGAAGTTGCACTTTTTCCATTCGCTCATATGGCAAATCTAAACTAATTGCATTAATTAAATTTTCACGAAGATTCACAGAGCTTGCGCATTACTGTGCCGCTGGTGGAGCTGGTGGCTGCACAGGAGGAGCTTCGACAGGTGTTGCAGCTTCGGCAGCATGCGATCTCTTGTGCTTTTTCATCTTTTTACCCATTTTTTTATTACGATGATGTTTTTTTGCCTTATGCTTTTTCTTAGCATGATGGGCAACCTGTGAAGGAGCACGTTCATTTAATGGCTGAGTATTTTGAATAGCTTCTTCTGCAAAAACTTGTGTTACAAAAGCCATAGCTATGGCAATTACAGTAAAGAATACTTTTTTCATACTTTTTAAAGCCTCCTTTTGCGATCTTATATATAAAATAAAAATATAGGAAATAAAAAAATGAATTTTAAAAAAAGAATCCAAGACCCAAGGCGTCAAAAAAACATGCGCATTCGCACTCTTATAGAAACAGGCATAAGAGAATTTTTTTTACAAGAAAGCTTTATAGAAGTTAGAACCCCACTCTTAGTGAAAAGCCCGGGGATGGAGCCGCATATCAGACCTTTTAAACTCTTAAGTGGAGCATATCTCCCCACTTCTCCTGAGTTTGCCATGAAAAAGCTCCTTGCTGGTGGACTAGAAAAGATTTTTCAAATTTGCCCTGCTTTTAGAAACGAACCCATTTCTCCAATTCATCACCCTGAATTTACCATACTAGAATGGTATCGAACACATGCTTCGCTTCAGGATATTATGAAGGATGTTGAAAATTTAATTTATTTTTTAAGTAATAAAATTTTAGGAACGTCAGAAATGACTTATAAAAAAGAAAAGCTAAACCTGACACTACCTTGGCCTAAATTTAAAATAATAGACTTATTTCAAACTCATGTTGGAATCAATCTCATCAGATGTAAAACACTAAAACAAATGCAACAAGAATGTAAGCGTCTCGATGTTACAGTTTCAAAAAAAGATAGCTGGGATGATTTATATTTCAAAATTTGGCTTGATCATATTGAACCAAAATTACCATCTGGACGAGGAGTTTTTGTTTATGATTTTCCTCCAACACAATCCGCACTGTCGATCGCAGAAAAAGACCAAGATGGAAATCTCTGGGCCAAGCGTTTTGAATTTTATCTGGGTGGATTAGAGCTAGGCAATGCTTTTCAAGAACTCACAGATCCTGTGGAACAAAAAAGGCGTTTTATTAATGATATGAAACTACGAAAAAAAACTTATGGTTCTCAGTTTCCACCAAATCCAATAGACGAAAAATTTATTTCGGCTTTAAAAGAAGGGATACCTCAGACAGCAGGAATAGCCGTTGGAGTGGACCGTCTTGTCATGCTTTTTGCTGACGAAGTAGATATTGATTATACATTATGGCTACCTAGTATGTGATATTAATATTCCGCTTTTAAAATGCTGCTCTTTTAACTAATAAATCCCCAGCACTCCAAGTGAGATATGTTTTATGCACCTTGGGATATCCCATATTAATATACTGCCCCGAACAGTCTCCAACACGAAAAACCATCTCATCTAAATCATGACAATGTCCTAAAATTACAAAGTCAAAACCTCTTTGAATCTTATCTACTGCAAAATTTCTATACTTTTTTCTAACCATTTCTTGTTTATGTTTTGGCATATCTTCGAATTTAAAAATCTTTTGTTCTCTACTGTGACGACTACAAGTTTTTCCTATAAAATCAATCCACGTATCAGGAGATAAACGAATAAGACCCTTAGCAAATGGTGTTCTTAACGCATTTCGTATTAAAAAATACTTCCAGTCTGAGGAGTCTACTAAATCACCATGCTCAAAATAAAATTTTTTATTTTTCAAATTTAGTGAAAAATTTTGCGGATAAACCTGCATCATGTTATTTGATAAAAGAAAATCATGATTACCTTCGATGTAATGGAAGGCAATGTTTCTTTTTATGTGAAAATTAATAATTTCAAAAAATTCACTATAACGCTCTAAAAAAATCTTCTTATTTCCAACAAAGAAATCAAAAATATCACCTAAAAAAACCACAACGTCATTTTCAGAAAGTCTAGTTTTTAGAACTTCTAAAAATTGAAAATAAAACGGATCATTATTACTTAAAATATGCAAATCAGAGAAAACAAATAGCACACTTTATGAATAGCGCTAATGCAGAGAAGTTTCAATTTAAAGTTTTTTATCTAAAATCTTGCCACGAGATTTTGTATCCAGAGTAGCGGCTTCTCTTAGCTTCAAAAATTCTTCGCCAGAAAATTGTCTCACGATGGTACCTGTACCATCTTTTAACACGACTTTCAATCCCAGTTGCGAAGAAGTGAGTGAAGCCTCTAACTCTTTTGACTGTATTCTTAGTTCGTCTTTGAAGGACTGTATGGCATTTTCAAGTTGTAGTGGGTCTGCAATAATATTATTTTTTTCCGCTTCCTTATTATTTTGCTTAGATTCTTGTTTTTTCTCTTGTTCTTCTGATTTTCCGGATTGACCGTCTTCTAGATCTTGTTTTCTAGTTACTTGATAAAATCGTTCTGGTACTCCCGTAAAAGGATTTATTTTCATTTTCTAGACACCCACTCACTCATCAGTTCGGCAACCAACTACAGAAACTTAAAAAAATAAGCCCCCTTATAGAGCTCGGCACTCCAACAGGGGGCTTTTTGGGCTTAAGCACAGGCGCAAGTTGTAAAATCAGTAATTTTTTAGAGCAACTTTAGGGCCATCATGGGCGAAGTATTTGCTTGAGCAAGTACTGCAACACCAGCACTTTGCAAAATTTGCCCACGTACAAGTTCTGTCGTTTCAGAAGCAATATCTGTGTCAGCAATACGAGAACGTGCATTTGCTAAAGTTTCCTTAGCAATACCAAGGTTATTTACAGTAGCATGGAGTTTGTTTTGGGTCGCACCTAGGCGTGCACGAGCTTCGAAAACTTTTCCAATACCTCCATCAACTAGATCCATTGCTTCACGAGCAGAATCAATGCTTTCATAATTTAATGAATCAACACCTAATGAATTAGTTTTCACATTATAATCATTGGGTTGAAACACAATTCGGTCAGCATCATTTAGTTCTTTTCTGATACCTACTTGAAATTGCAGTTCAGACTTTTGTGATTCACCATTTAACAGTGCAGTGCCATTATAATTGGTGACATTGGCAATTCGGTCAATTTCAGCCAGTAATGTTCCCACTTCTTGGTGGATAAAACCTCTTTCTTTTTCACCCACCGTGTCAGAAGAAGCTTGAACCGCCAGCTCTCGCATGCGGATCAAGATATTACCAATTTCGGTAAGACCTCCTTCAGCCACTTGCACAAATGAAATACCATCATTAGCATTTCTTTCGGCTTGTGCCATAGATCTGATTTGTGCTCGCAAATTTTCACTAATTGACAGCCCTGCAGCATCATCTCCTGCAGCTGTGATACGATTACCAGAAGATAACCGTATATAGTGTTTTGCTTGTTCATCATTACTTTGCGACAGTGCCCTGTTTGCTGCCATTGCAGCTATATTTGTCGATATTCTTAAGCCCATAGATAAACCCCTCTCTTCTCCCGAACACAAAAAGTTCAGGCCGAGAAAAATTTTAAAACGTCTGTAAGGGGAATTTAAACTAGAACTTCTATTCCGCCACAAGCAACAGCAATGTACCTCCGGCAGACGCTGTCAGTTTTTTTAGCTAAGCCCAATGCTTAACTACTGACAACTAATATATCGGAATGAGTCAATAATACTTGACTATAAGCATACTATATTAACATTCTATATATGCTCCGTGTTATCTCTATGAGATACTTACTTAATTCCGTTAGTTAAAAAAGGGGAGATCAAATCATCCCCCCTGTTTACCAAACGGGTGGGGTTAATACATTAAGAATCAACCCAGCAGCTTCAATGCCAACAAGTTGTTCTGATTAGCTTGACTGAGGACCGCAACACCAGCAGAAGTTAAAATATTATTTTTTGTCAATTCTGAAACTTCACTAGCTACATCGACGTCATAAATACGACTCCGTGCGCTCGTTAAGTTTTCATCATAGATCTGCATATTATTAATGCCAGATTGCAATCTGTTTTGCAACGCGCCAAGCTCTGCTCTGTTTTCTGTGAGCAACCTTATTGCATCATCCATTTTAGCTAAATTATTTTGAGAATCTTCTTTTGTAACAACACTCATTCCAGCAATCCCTAAGTGATCCGATGTCACATTGGTTTTCCCTGGATCATAATAAAATCTATCTAGATCTGGATTATTATTGATCCCAATCTGAACTTCTACGACCGAGCCATCCCCACCTAAAAGCTTTCGACCGTTAAATTCAGTAGAAGCCGAAATTCGATCAACTTCTTGCGTAAGTTGTTTAACTTCTTTGTCAACAAATCCGCGCTCTGTATCTCCAATTGTATCAGATGCAGCTTGAATCGAAAGTTCACGCAGGCGCACTAAAATATTAGCGACCTCGTTCATTCCGCCTTCAGCAGTTTGTATCATCGAAATTCCATCACTCGCATTTCTTATGTTCTGATGAATAGAACGAATATGACTTCGCATTCTTTCAGAAATAGCGAGTCCGGCTGCATCATCTGATGCTCGGCTAATCCTACTACCAGACGCCAATTTCTCTAATGACGATTTCTGAGCTGAACTATTTGTACTTAAATTTCTTTGTGCCATTAGAGATTGGACGTTTGTACTTACACGTAGTCCCATTTTATACCTCCAAGTTTAAACACTACTGCCAACCTAAAAGCATAATGACGCTCTCAAGTCATAAGGAGTGTTTCATATTTTCTTACAGGATTTGCTGTACCCTGTCAGAGACGCTCTTTTAAGAACTTTAAAAAAGCACCTCATTCACTTGATTAAATCGGTAAAGATTTTATTAACTTTAGACTAATTTAGTATTGTATATATGCGTTATTAAATAATTATAATCATCTGTCATAACTAATTGATTATATTTTAAATATCTTAGCGGCTACTTTATATGGATTTATAGTATAGTGCATTAATTTGCTTAACAATTTTTTACCCCTACTAGAAAGTAATGTTTTTTTGATCCGTAAACTTAGTTGTTCAGTCAAGATATCCTGAATTTCGGTTTTTAAAAACTCAAGCCTCTTTTCCTCCAGCTTGCCCGATGCCATTAAATACTTTCCATGATTTTCAAGTTCTCTAAATAATTCCACAATCCCTATATCTCCTGTTGCTGCAGTTTTTAACACAGGAGTTGACCACAACTTCTTCTCTATGATGGAAAGTATCTCTCTCTCAAGCAGATCCGCACCGTTGTGATCACACTTATTGATCACAAAAAGATCAGCAATCTCCATTAGCCCCGCTTTCATAACCTGAATAGAATCTCCACTCTCAGGCACTAAAACCACTACAACAGTTTGAGCCAACTTTGCTATATCAAGCTCTGTTTGACCAACACCAGCGGTCTCTACCAATATGACATCAAAACTAGCAGCATCCAAAACCATAACTAATTCTTGAGTTGCATGAGAAAGCCCACCACGTTTACCCCTAGTACCCAAAGAACGAATAAAAACTCCAGAATCGCTTGCATGAGCTTGCATACGAATACGATCACCCAAAACTGCTCCTCCCGTATAAGGACTAGATGGATCTACCGCTACTACTGCCACTTTTTTACCTAGCTTTCTGTAGTGAAACACCAAACGATCAATCAATGTTGACTTTCCAGCTCCTGGAGGCCCCGTGATGCCTATTACACGCGCTTTTCCAGTATGTGGGTAAATTTTGCTCATCAACTTATTTAATTTTAACTCCGAACACCTATTCTCTACTTTGGACAATATCCTAGCCAAAGAGAGCAAATCACCCTGTAGCGCCTTAGTAATTATATGCTCATCTGTTTTTTTCATATTATATGTCTTATAATTAAAGTCATGGGGGAGCTCTACGTCAAGAGAGAATTATACGAATTATGTATCAATAAACCACTCCCTGTAAATATTTATCTTCAAATTTCTTCAAAATTTGTTTGCTATAAAACTAAGGGCGACCTGATTGACACCAAAACTTTTCAAAAACTTGAGCTACAAAAAATAAATAATATATTTATTCATGAAAATGACTTGAGGATTTTCTTAAAATGTCACCTAGACAGTCTAATAGATACCCAAGAAGAGGAAGTAGAAGAAGAAACCGCCAAAGAGCCGCCAGAACTCTCTAATGCTAAAATCGAATCACAAAGAGCAATGCTTGATATATTTCAAGCACAACACCCTGATAAAGCAATTGCTCAAGCCATCAAAACAAGTCAAAAGCTAGTCTTAGAAATTATGAAACTGCCTTTTACAACAAAAGCATTAAACTTACTCCAAACCTACTCAAAGGGCTCAGTAGATCATTCTGTAAATGTTAGTGTATTATCCGTATACCTGGCCTTACAAATGGGTTATGCAAATGCAACTATTTTGCAAACCATAGGAACTGGCAGCTTGCTGCACGATATAGGGAAAAGCAAAGTCAATGTTTTTGATAACGACACTCAAGAAATTATTGGACTCAAATTAAAAGAACATCCACTTTTAGGATTAAATTTACTACAAGAAGAAAAAACAATTTCTAGCGAAATAAAATCTATCGTTATACAACACCACGAAGCATACGATGGCAGTGGTTATCCAAATCACTTAAGAGGAAACAGCATTCATGATTTAACACGACTAATTTCGATTGCCAACTGTTTTGACCATGCAATTACCGAAGCACAAGGCTCATTAGTAGAACGACAAAAAAAATCTATATCCATATTAGATAGAGAATATTATAAATTATTTGATCCACTTAAATTAGATAAAGTATTAAAAATATTAAAACTTGGGATTTGATACAGTAAACGCTCGTGTTTGCCCTTCAAAACTATTTAATTTTTTACTATTGGCTGATTTCCAATATCCAAAATGCCGTATACGATATATGCCACTCAAAACATTAGCAGGTATGTTCCATATGATTTTAGACTTTAAACACCCGCGGCATTCTGAACGCGAGTCATTTATCCACATAATTTTTGTCTCTTTATCTTGATCAAAAAAAACCGGTTGCCAATTTCCATCTTGAAAAAATTCAACTGTCAAAAAATTATTTAGACGACCTAAACTGTTTTTTGGATGTGACGAACGAAATTCGACCGTTACCGTCTCTCCTGCTTGATACTCTGTGCGCGGTTGGCGCAAAGCCGATCCAAAACGTTCCGATGATTGTTTTTCATCCCACCAAGACTTCGATTCATAATCTCTCAAGGACGCTACTCTTGGCGCCCTCTTGGGATGTATAAAAATAGATCTATTTTCCTTAATAGATTTTGCTAGTTCAAAAAATACTTGCTGATAGATTTCTAAAGTATGGGGACCATACAATGTAAAACCCCCTTCATACTGTTGTCTGTCATACTCTTCGAATGTCGTTACATAACCAGAATAATCATTAGTCAAAGTACTTAAAGCAACTTTCGTTACACCAAATGAGCCAAGTTCATCTAAAACCGTTTTTTTCAATCTCCTTCCTGCCATAGTTGTTATTTCTGATGGAACTGCAGCAATGGCTAATTCACCTATGACAACAAGCTGAAACGGAATTGTTTCTGGTAAAAGATCTGGATTGTCTTGACTTGTAGAAACTAAAATTATTTTTGGATAATGACACTTGTCTCCTTCGTTTGAACCACCTAAAATCAATCTTAAAAAAAACGCTATCCCTTCTAATGGAGGCGCTACAGTTGTTTCACCAGATCGCATACCTTCAAATATCCCAGGAACGTCGCTTGTTCCATCCTCTGCTCCTGCAGCAAAAGAATAGCCCATGGCGGCAGTGCATCCTTTAGTTACCCAAGGCATATGAACCCAAACAAGTCTTGATTCGATTCGTTGAGAAAGAGTTTGACGTGCATTTTCAAATAATTCTTTTGCTTTTAAAAATTGTTGAAATCCGTTTTCTTCGACCAACTTTAGATCTAAATCTAAATCTTTTTTTCTCTTTCCATCTTTATCTATGTCAAATAGGGGTGAAACATCACCTTCGTTTGAATTTGCAAAGGCCGCCACCGTGTCTGGAAATTCTCTTTCAAACCACTCTGCCGCTCTTCCTTTATTATCAGAACTAATCAGACGGTTTTGGTTACTCATACAAGTCGCATGAACCGAAAACCAATTGAAAATACCAATATCTTTACCCAATTCACTTTGAAACTTAAGCAGCAAGCTTGTTTGATCAACAGTGTGTTCGAAATTTTGCCAATCACTGTTTGCATAATATGCCGTTAATGAACGATTTCTGGACACACCTAAAAGCTCCCCTTGAGTAATAAAAATTTTTCCTGGCTGCATATATCTATAAGCATTTGCGATCGATTGGGTAATACCTTCTGTGATGATTTCAAAATTTTTAAAATCAAATCCCAAAGTTGAAACATTGAAAATATCGTGATGCGAAAATCCACCTGGCCCGGCATGAGTATGCGTAGCAGAAAGCAATAGGTTGTCATCTGAAAACTTGTCAGGAAATAAAATATTTAATTTTTTCAAAACTTCAGTCTTTACTGAATCAAACATAAGCCCCAAATCAGCTACAACTAGGGCTAGACGTTTTTCTGACACTGGATCTTCGATAACAAACGCACGTGCATGTAAACGCGTATGAATCCCCAGTGTGGTTTGAGTTGGACTACCATAACCCAACATAGGCCTGCCAAGTGGTGACCCAGTAATATCAGAAATCGAGGCACCTATCTTAAAATTACTGAGAGCATCTGTTTTAGCAGCAAAAGTACTTGTATAAAAAATAAACATGATACATAGCGCAATAGTAAGTCTGTTAAGCATGGCTACCTCCATGACTCATATCGTCATTTTATTGAGTTTTCTTTAGTTATATCAATTGACCAATGCTTTGCAGCACTTATGACGCTAGTTTACAGTAACCGTTCTGTAACAGTAACTGTCCTGCAAACTGTGACAGTAACCGTAACTGAGAACAGAGTTCAGTACTGTTTAAAAATAGAATTATTTTGGATAAACCAATCTATAAATTAATCCTCCTAGCTTATACGCTAGCTCAAACAGCTCATCTTGATTAATTAAATCCAAGATACTTTGTGTTTCTCGTAAAGACCCAAGAGAAATAGAATAAAATCTTCTTTTCTCTTTTAAGGTTGGTTTTGCACTACCTTCTGAAATATTTAGAACAATACTTGAGCTTGCTCAAGTAAGCTGGTCTTTGAGAACTCGGTTAGTTTTTACTTCTTCGCATCCCTTATACAATTGAACTGCCATTTCATAAGCAATAAAACCTTTTAGCATTTTCATATTAACCACCTTTTTTTACCTTTCTTTTTTATTTTCTATTTTTCTTTTATTTTTTCTTTCTTATTTTTTATTTTTTTTAAATTCATTTTTTTTTGGTTCCTACACA
>JACRAO010000200.1 GCA_016213345.1 Bdellovibrio sp.
CTTTACACTTTGAGGAATCCGACTCTAACGTCCATGTAATATTTTTCCCCACATAAAATGCTCCTCCCATATCAAAGACTGAAACATTACACATCAAAACTCCAGATAAATCAGGCTGACGACCTATATATGTAAGCAAAGTACTTGCATCTGCATGCAATTGCCACTTCCAGGTTACACCGCGATATATCCCACTCATTATGACGATAGAAATTAATAAAATTTTTAACTTCTTACTCATTTTCACTTGCGTGGCACCAATTGAAGCAAGCACGATGAGAGCTGGAAATATTGGAACAATAAACCGATCTTCTTTGTGTGAAATAAGATGATGTGAAACAATAAACGGTAAAACAAAAACCCAAACTGGCCAGTTTTTTCTGAAACCGTATAATGCCGAAAACGAAAAGCCCATCAAAACAATTGCAACAGGTGCTGTAAAATGTCGACTGAGTGCAGTTATATAACGGTGCATGGGGGCAACTCCAAATTCACGCGAGGCCCCACCTTCTATAACATTGAATTTAAAATATCTCCAAGCCGGATAAATCAATTGCTGCCAAAGCCTGCAATCCAGTATCATTACAAAAGCACAAACAATTAGTCCGCATAAGATAAAACGCACCAAACTTTTACAATTCTTGTTAAAAGCTAAAATCAAACAACAAGAAATCACAAAAAAAGCTGCCTGAAAACGAAAAGCAAATGCAATAGCCGCGCACACTCCAGCAAGCCATGTGTATTTATTTAGTATACACAAAACCAAAGCCACCATAGCAAATGGAATACAAAGAGTTTCAGAAAGCGGATGGACATTAAAATATATAAGACCAGGCCACAAAGCTATGCTCCATCCGGCTAGTCTAGCTGCCTTAGCGCCACCTAACACAAGAGCGACATTATAAGACGCCCAAACAGTGCCAACAGAAAGCAGTCCTATAAATATTCTGATTAGCATTGCCGTTCCATCTGGATGCGACAGACCTATCCAATGAGCCATGCGTATAATGTATGAAATGGACCAAGCAGGAAACCATGAGCGAATACCCGCATGCCATTCCCAAGTTTTAAGCCAATAATCATGCACTAGGCCATAAGCGGGTTCAATGATTTGAAAATGCTCATCTGGATGATTAAACCCAGTAGAATATATCGCTGCAATAAGTCGTAACAAAATGGCCGCAGAAATTATACAAGTTGCTTCATTGCGAAATATGCGCATAAGCTAGAAACTGCCATAAAGATTAAAAAATGCAAATTATCTTTATTTGACCTACTTTGTTTTACTAAGTAGAATGTAAATGAAGTCTTTTGATTTATTGGTGATTTACTGGGGGGTATAAAAATGAAATATTTTAAGTTTTTTCCGATCTGGATTACAGCAGTTTTTTTCTTATTTGTGTTAAGCACTTATGCTCAAAGTGAAGAAAGACGCCAAACAAAAAAGTCAACTACACGTACAGAAAAGAATTACACTAAAAGGCAACCAGCCAGTCACTCTACAAATAATATTTGGGCTAGTGATGTTGGTATGCCAAACAATGAATACAATATACGAACTGATCTATTTAGACTTATCGATGATAGGATCTTCAATGTAGATTTTGATATTGGCATGCTTAAAGACAATATAACCATTGGTCCAACACTTGGTATACGATCTTCTGACTTTGGTTTAGTAAAACTTTCAATTTACGTAATTGGCGCAAGAATGAATTATTATTTTAATCATAAGCGTTTTACCAATGGTATTATATTTGCTCCATCTGTAGGAGTGAACATTGCGTCCTTTAAAGAGACTGTGTTAGCAACTGAGTACACAGGTAACACCACTAATTTATGGTTTAGAGCACTTGCCCTTTATCAATACTGGATCACAGGACAAGGTGTTGACGGACTCAATATAAATGGAGGACTTGGACTTATTTATAATGGAGGATCATCTGGATTAACTCTCAAATCATCCACTGGAACAACCCTTGCCGTTGCCGTCCCAATGTCAGGTGGTGTTGATTTTTCAGCAGAACTAGGTGTGGGCTATAGCTTTTAAACAAAATCTCCCTTGTTGATTTTTTCGACAATTATCTTTTCTGGCATAATTGGGTCACGAGGTGCCACCGTAAAGAAAGCTTGCTGTTCACAACGGCGCTTGTGCTTTAAAAGCCAGTGTAAAATCTCGGATAGTCCCTTATTACGTTTGTCATGAAAAAACGGATCATTGCTCAATGCATCTTGTGCTTTTTTAAGTGCTCTAACCTCTTGTGCGTCATTTTCTTTTACCGGATAATCATTTAGATCATATTTTTTTATATCCTCAGGCAAAACTCCCAAAAAACGCACATCAGGAGCAGAAAAATCAGAATTCCTGATCAATGACGCAGCCGAGCCCGCCTTTAGAGTCCTAAAAATATTTTGCATAGTATAAGCATCCAAATCACCAAAAAAATACAAAGGCACCTTAAGCTGGTCTTGTATAAGCTTGCACCACCCCCTAACAGCATTGGACGGAACTCCTTGTGCGCCCAGTAAAATTGCATTGTGCCGCTTTGTAAATCCATTAGCCACTAAAGTATTTGCAGTACCTTCGGATTCGACAATAAGACCAAAATCAATTTTCTTTTTTGCAGTCAACCTCAAGCTCTGAGGCCTATTTTTAGGCTGAAAAGGCGTGGTTCCTAACTTCGAAAGATCAATCACCGCTTTTTCGCCATCTGGCAAAGTCTCAGTCACAACTAGGTTCTGCGAATAAGTTTGCCCACCACGGTCATTGGCATAGCAATTTAATTCTTCACGGTAGCACTCTAAAAGCTCACATATGAAATCAATGATCTCATCAGATTCGTCTTGATCTGCAAAATCCAAAGGCTTAAGTTCCGGATTATGCTTAATTTCACCTTTGCTAATATAATACAACTCACGCTTTGTATTAACTGCCCCTGTTTCAATGTTACGCAAAACAATCTCAAGCATAAAGATCGCACGTGACATTTTTTTTACTGAACTAACATTTAGCTCAGTAGCTACTTTTTTTGGTCCCGGTGTGAGAAACCCCACTTTTGGGTTATACCTCGAATTATCCAATGTACATTTTGTAGCATAAAGCACAGGACGTTTCGCATGTTCCAAGTCATGGAGCATCTTTAGACAAACCTCACGACTCATTTTTGGTATTTCTTGCGTAGAACTAGCCATAATTTGAAACTCCTTTAAACTTGAACTCCTGGAACATTATTTTTTTCTTGAGATAATTCATGTTCTTCGTTAACTTTTTGTTCGGCCTTTTTATGTTCTTCTAAAACGTCATGAGCTTCTTTGAGTTCTTTTTCTGTGGTGCGTGCGTCTCTTCCTAAAATTTTCATGAGTCCGTCTTGAACCTTCTTTTTTAAAGGTTGAGGAGCTTTAGAAATCCTAAAAAGTCCGTCAATTAAAATTGGGCCAAATTGTTCAATATGGCGAATTTTTTCTTCTAATTCAAAAGCCTTGACTTCTTTTCGAATATGCTTGGATAATCTTTGACCAGCCTGAATAAGCGCTCGACGGATTTCTTCTACCAGCTCGTCAGAAGCATCAACAGTTTCTTTCGAAGCGTTTTTAAATTTAATAAACGGAGAAACAACACTGACTGCAATAATATACGGACCCAAAGGTAAAGAGTCTCTGGATTGTGTAAGTCCATAAGTTTTCCAATAAAAACAGCTTTTTTGTCGCCTTCTTCAGTTTCAAATATGTCACTAACTTTTTTGCTCCACTCACCTTTTTTCAGCGTAAATAATATGTCGTTACAATCTTTTGATTTAGATAATGAAACTCTATCA